>PTLL01000060.1 GCA_002938315.1 Alphaproteobacteria bacterium MarineAlpha3_Bin2
CGGAATCATAATCCGGGTGTCGGCGGTTCGAGTCCGCCCTCCGCTACCAATAAAATCAATGGGTTAGCCATTAATTTTGCTAGCCCATTTTTTAATTTATAGCCCGGGGTGACACACGGGGTGACAAAGATTTTGTTTTTTCCCAAGTAAGTTGCTCCCCAATTTCCTCGCCATGTTCTAGGGATTGGACCAGATAACGCCAAATAGATGGGTTATGACCATCTCCTTATTTTTTGACTGCTATTTTGTCAGCCCCTTGTTTTTTAGCCATATCATCATTTCGCGTTCAATTCGTTCGAGATCTGCCCAAGGCGGCAGGCGTCATGGCGGCGTTGTCTTTCGGCATCCCAGGTCCCCGGCCAGATTCCCGATAAGGGTGAATTGAAGCCGTTACTCCCCGCCTCAGGCAGGGCTAAGCATTTGGATTAGCACATGAATATATAAAAACGCCAGGAAAGTAAAACGGCCGGTGCTATCCCGCGAAATTCAGCGCGACGTCGAAGATGTCGAAGTTCCGGAGGCGGCGGTCGTCGTCCAAGCCCGGCGACGGTTTGTTCATCAGCAGCGGCACCTTTTGTTCGGTGAGGCCGCCGTGTGAACGCAACGGTTCGTTGAGCCCCGACAGGTCATGGCTGGCGGCGCTGGAGCCGAGCACCTTGTGCTTTTCGGAAATCACGATCAGGTCGCCCATGCGTTCTTCAGGCAACTCGAATTCGGCGCAGCCGTCGGCGCGGTTGTAGACAGCCAAGACGCCGTCGAGGCCGCGGATTTTTTCGGCGATGGCGTCTTCGTCGGCGCCATCGGACAGGTACACCGTGCAGAACGAACCCAGCGCCCCGTGGTGGACGACGTAGGGATCGGTGATGGTCAGCACCACCCGGGCCGTGCCGTCCCCGTTTTGGCCGCCTAAGTCCCATTCGTCGATGATGTCCTGCAGGTAGATGGCGTCGGGATCGCCGGCGTCGTTGTGCTTGGCGTTCATGCCGTGGTCCGCGGTCAGCGCGATGACGCAGCCCATGTCGTCCAATTGCGAGAGATAGCCGTCCATCATGATGTAGAAGTCGTTGGCCACGGGGGTTCCCGGCGCGTACTTGTGCTGGATGTAATCGGTGGTCGACAGATACATCAGGTCGGGGCGGTCGCGCTCGACCAGCTTGACCCCGGCGGCGAAGATGAAGGCGCTTAAATCCGCCGAATAGACCTCCGGCACCGGCAAGCCGACGAATTGATCGGCGCGGTCGATGCCGTTGTTGGCCATGGTGGTTTTATCCGATTTCTCCGACGAGAACCCGATGGCCCGGCCGCTGGAAAAATCGAGCCCGTGGCCGAGCATGGAAGTCAGCTTGTCCTTGGCGGTGACGATAGCGACCTTGCCGCCGGCGTCGAAGAAGGCCTTGAAGATGGTATCGACCCACAGGAACTTCGGCGTGTTGGTCATCACGTCTTCGCCGGAATCCCTGTCATGGAAAAAGTTGGCGGCGATGCCGTGAACGTTGGGCGGCGTCCCGGTGACGATGGACATGTTGTTGGGGTTGGTGAAGCTGGGGATGACGCAGTCGGCCAGGCGGTTGGTGCCCTCGGCCAGGATGCGCTCGAAGAACGGCGCCTTACCGGTCTCCACGGCGGCCTCCACATAGCCCGGTTCGGAGCCGTCGATACAAACGACGACGACGGGTTGCTCGGGCCATTGATAGGACCGCCCGTTGAGCTCTACCGTCCGCGCGTCGCCTGCCATCGCTTCCCCTCCCTATGGTTTCTCGCCGCGCTTGAGCCGCGCTTCGATGTCGTCAAACACTGGCATTAGATCGGCAATGGAGTCTACCACGTAATGGGCGCCGCGTTGGTACATCGTCGGGTAAATACGGTTGCGATGCGCCTGTTTGACGTCATCGGAGAGCGCGTTCCAGTCGTCCAATTGCATGCCGACCTCGTTACCTGAAATGGCCAGGCCGACGCCCCAGCCACCGGCGTTGAGGCCTTCTTCGATGCCGGTCAGGGTATCGTCGACCTTGACCACCGATTGCACCGGCGACACGTCGAGTTCCAAGATGTTGCGCAACACCATGTGGCCGAAGGGCCGGCCCCGGGGCACGTCCCCGGCGCCGAAGGTGGCGTCGGGCTTATAGCCTTGTTTTTCTCCGTCGGCCTGATTGATGGCCAGCATGCCGGGTAGGTAGCCCGACGTGGAGCCGATCTTGTAGCCGCGCTTGCGGCATTCGTCGACGACCTCGATGGTGCCGGGAATGAGCCCTGAATATTCGGAAAGGCAGGCTTCCTGCTGGGGCACGAAGCGCTCAAACATCTCATTGACGTCTTTGGCGGTCGGCTCGGTACCGTGGGTGTCGAGCCAACGCTGCCGGACGCTTGAAATTTCCGTGATCAGGCCGATATGGACCTTTTTGTGGGCGCCCATGGGGATGCGGGCTTCCTCCATGGAAATGGCGACGCCCTTTTCCTCGAAGACCTTACAGAAAACCACGGCGGGAGCCATGCAGCCGAAGTCCATGGTGGTGCCGGCCCAATCGAAGATGACGGCGCGGATCGGGCCCCGGTACCGGCGGTCATAGGTGAATTCGCGTTCATGGGTAAACTGCATGGGATGTCCTCTATGGTTGATTGGCCGAATAGATTTCCCATTACCTACCATTTCGATATATTATCGGTAAAATCGTAAAAAACACATTATCCATTGGTTAAACCAATAGTAAGGCGGGCTTAGGTTTATGTATCACAATTGGCTCCGGTCTTTTCATGCCGTCGCCCGCGAAGGCGGCTTCACGGCGGCGTCGAAGGTGCTGAACATCGGCCAGCCGACGGTTACCGAACAGGTTAAATCCCTGGAACTGACCTTCGGGGTGGAACTGTTTCACCGCCGCGGCCGCACCGTGACCCTGACTGATACCGGCCAACAACTGCTGGGTTTCACCCAGGACATCTTCGGCCATGAGGAAGAAGCGGTCGGGTTTTTGACCGCCGCGCGCGACCTCAAGCATGGTCGCCTAAAGGTCGGCGGCGTCGGCTCGCCGGTGGTCATGGAGCTGGTCGACCACTTTCAGGAATCCTACCCGGATATCCAACTGAATATTTTTATTGCCCACGGCGAGGAGATGCTGAAAAGCCTGATCGATTTTGAAACCGATGTCGCCGTGTTGGCGCATGTGGCGGACGACCCGGACCTCTATTACTTCCCTTATGTGCGTTCCGAAGTGGTGTTGTTCGTCAACACCGATCACCCCTGGGCGTCGCGCCGCCAAGTCCGCATCGGGGAACTGGCGGGGCAGAAATTCATCCTTCGGGAGAAGACCTCAACCACCCGGCAGACGTTGGAAAAGGGCTTGGCCGCCGCCGGGGTCGACCTTGGTGATACGCTTGAGATCAACAGCCGCGAAGCGGTGATGGAAGGCATTATCCGGGGATTGGGCATCGGTGCGGTTTCGGAACTGGAATACGTGGCGCACGAACGGCTGCGGGCAATCCGCATCACCGATGCCAACATTTTCATTTCGTTTTACGTGGTTTGCCTGAACAGCCGCCGGACCAGGCCATTGATCCAGGCGTTCCTGAAAACCGCCGAAGGCATCGCCGCAATAAATGGGACCCCCCCGGTACAAAAATAGAGTAGGGAGAAGCGCACCGGTATTTTTGATTAATTCCGGTGGCGGTGGTAAGACAGCCGCGGAATTCATTAAACCCCCTTTATTTCCCTTGGGACAAACCCGTGGCAAAGCTCGATCAGGCGGTCGCATCCCGCCGTACCTTCGCGATTATTTCGCACCCCGACGCCGGCAAGACGACGCTAACGGAAAAGCTGTTGTTGTTCGGCGGCGCCATTCAGATGGCCGGTGCGGTCAAGGCGCGCGGCAACCAGCGCCGCGCCCATTCCGATTGGATGAAGGTCGAACGCGAACGCGGCATTTCTGTAACCTCGTCGGTGATGACATTTGAGCACGACGGGCTGACCTTCAACCAACTCGACACCCCCGGCCACGAGGATTTTTCGGAAGACACATACCGCACCCTGACCGCCGTCGATTCGGTGATCATGGTCATCGACGCCGCCAAGGGGATCGAGGCCCAGACCCGCAAATTGTTTGAGGTCTGCCGGCTCCGCGATATGCCGATCATCACATTCATCAACAAGATGGACCGCGAAGCCCGCGACCCGTTCGATTTGTTGGACGAGATCGAACAGACACTGGCCATCGAGGTGACGCCGGCGAGCTGGCCGATCGGCATGGGCCAAAGCTTTTTGGGCTGTTATGACCTGTTCAAGGACCGGCTCGGCCTGCTCAGCCGCGCCAAAGACGCAATGCCGGAGGAAGGCGAGGCCTTTGACGGCATCGACGATCCCCGGCTCGACGAGGCCCTGCCCGAGTTCGAACTGACCAAGCTTCGAGACGATATTGAAATGGCAAAAGGGCTGTGCCCGGAATTCGATATCGACGCCTATCTTGCCGGCAACCTTTCACCGGTTTTTTTCGGCAGCGCCATTAACAGTTTCGGCGTCCGCGAACTGCTCAAGGGCCTCGCCGAAATAGCGCCGCCGCCGCGTCCGCAACCGGCGCTTTTGAACGGCCAAGAACACACCGTCGAGCCCGGCGACGACAAGGTCAGCGGTTTTGTGTTCAAAATTCAGGCCAACATGGACCCCAAACACCGTGACCGTATCGCCTTCGTGCGGCTGTGCTCAGGCCGCTTTAAGCGCGGCTTGAAAATGCATCATGTCCGTTCCGGCAAGCTGCTCAACGTCCACAATCCGGTGTTATTCCTGGCCCAGGACCGTGAATTGGCCGAGGAAGCCTGGGCCGGCGACATCATCGGCATTCCCAACCACGGCAACTTGCGCATCGGCGACAGCCTGACCGAAGGCGACACGCTGAATTTCACCGGTATCCCCAGCTTCGCGCCGGAATTGATGCAGAAGGTTCGGCCAGCCGATCCCATGCGCGCCAAGCACCTGGGAAAGGCGTTGCAACAACTGGCCGAAGAGGGCGCCGCCAGCGTCTTCAAACCGGTGTTGGGCGCTGATTGGGTGGTCGGCGCCGTCGGCCAGCTTCAGTTCGAAGTCATGGCCGACCGGATCCGCACCGAATACGACGTGCCAGTGCATTTCGAGGCCACCGAGCTATATACCGCGCGGTGGATGGAGGCCGACGACGACCAGGAGATTAAAAAATTTGTCGACGCCAACCGGGCCGCCATGGCCGAAGATCACGACGGCGTCGGTGTGTTCATGGCCCGCAATGCCTGGCATCTTGATACGGCGGTCAAGGACTGGCCCGAAATTCGTTTTCTGAAAATCAAGGAAACCATTCCGCATTAAACTCGGCCCGGTTGCCAGGGTTCAGAATAAAAACGCGAAAACGACTGACGCCACCAAGAGAATGGCAAAGGTCACGTTGATGGTGCGGCTAGTGCCTGGATCTCGGGCCAACTTGGTCAGTGCGGCGCCGATAAAAAGCCATGCCGTATTGGAGGCACCCACGATCATCAACAGAATGAGGATCTTGAATGCCGCGTCCAAATACAGCGGTCCTTCCAATAGCACAAAGCCGGAGAACAGCGCCGCCAGAATCGCGTAGGCTTTGGGATTGACGAGATTGAGAAACATACCGCCGAAGAAGGACGGCTTGCGGTCATTATTATTGGAATCCGTCAATGGCGGCGCGGTGGCGATACGATAGGCGAGAAAAATTATATAAGTGGCCGCTAAGGAGGTTAGAACCGGCGCCGCTCCCGGCAAGGCCAACATTATGCCCATCACGCCGGTGGAGATAATGCCCATGACGATAAACACACCGACCATGATCCCGGCCAAGTAGCCAAGACCACCCCGGGCCCCGAAGGCAGCGCCGGTGGCGGCAAGGCTTAGCGTCGCCGGCCCGGGACTGGCGAGCAGGGCGAACCCGGCAAGAATAAAACCGAAAAGGCCATCCATCGAATATCTCCACGTTCACGGCGTCATTCTTAGCCCCCCGGGCGCCAACCCGGCAACGGTTTCCGCCGGGGCGCTTGGGGGATAGACTGCGCGGATGATCACCGTCACGCCCACCATTTCCCTGGCTGAGTCCGAGATCGAGGAAACCTTTATTCGTTCCCCCGGTCCCGGCGGCCAACACGTCAATAAGACGGAAAGCGCCGTTCAGTTGCGTTTCAATGCGCGCAACAGCGCCGGTTTATCGAATGCGGTTTTTTTACGCCTGAAGACGCTGGCGGGCCGCCGCATGACCCGGGCAGGGGTCATTGTGATCACCGCCAACCGTTTCCGTTCCCAGGAACGAAATCGCGGTGATGCCATAGACCGGTTGGTCGACCTAATCCGCCGGGCCGCCGTGGCGCCGAAGCGTCGCCGGGCGACGAAACCGACGGGGGCATCGAAGCAACGCCGCCTGGAAGCTAAAAGCCGGCGGGCCGATATCAAAAAAGGCCGTGGCAAACCCGGCCCTCAGGACTGAGCCCGGATGGCGTGCTTCGTCTACATCCTTGCAAGCGTCGATGAAAAAGACCTGCGAACCTACGTCGGCTGGACCACTGACCTGGATCGGCGCTTGGACGCCCACAATGCAGGCACCGGCGCCAAATCGACGCGCGGACGCACCTGGTCGCTGATCTATGCGGAATGCTACAAGACCCGCGGCCAGGCGATGAGCCGCGAATGGCATCTCAAGAGAGACCGCAAGTTTAGGAAAGCGCTGAACGAATTAGGTTAATGGCCTAATCGAACGTCATTTCGTTGTCCCAGACATTGCTGGGCATCGGCAGGCCGGCGAAGTCGTCATCGGTCAACGGCTGATCCGGCGCGATCTCCAATTTTTCCAGGGTCAACATGATTTGCCGGGTGTGTTGGCCGGAATGCCAGGCGGTACGCTCCAACACCTCATGCAGGCTGACATCGCCGTAATAGACGTTACCGTCCTGTTCGAAATCGGTATCGCGACCCGCCGTTTCCCACCAGGCATTCAGCCGATCCCGCACCCCGGCACCGTAATCTAGCAGGTCCTGTTTGGTGGACATTTTATCGGGCAGGATGCTGAGCAACGATTCATAAGTATACGGTGCGTCGTTTTCGACATGATCCAGGAAGACATCCGGGATGTTAAAAACATGAAAAGCCAGTTGCCGGTAGGACCGGGGCCGGCCGGGCAGAATGGTGTCCAAATCCTGTTCCGGGATTTGGGAGGCGAAGCGGTGCGCGCCCTTGAGGATGCCGTTGATGCGCGCAATCATGTCTTCTGGCGCCAGCATTTTGTGCCCGGCCCATTCGAACCCGGCGACGCGGGCGACGTCCCGGAAAACGGCGCCGTTGGCCCAGTCGGTGCCGCGCGCGACAATGGGAACCAGTTTGAGGCCGAGGGCCGCCAATTCCTTAAAGCCGGTCTCATCTTCAAGTACATTGATGGAATCGAATTCCATGCCATTGGCGATCAGGAATTCCTTGGTCTTGAGGCAACTGGAACACCCCGGCTGCCAATACACTTTCAAAGGGATTTCGGTGTGTCCCTGGACATTGGGTTCATTCATCACGTGCACCTCTGTTCAGTCTGGCGTAAATTATGCACCAGATTTTTAATTCTGACCAGGGGCCGGGTAAATCCCCGAATGCATAGAGGATGGTATGACCAATAATAAATCTTACGGCACCGGGGGCATCGGCTTCATAGACGGTGAATACATGCCTTTTTCCGAGCTTCGCATACCGGTCACCGATATGGGGTTCCAGCTTGCCGATATGTGCTATGACGCGGTGCATGTATGGAAGGGCCGCTTTTTCCGCCTCGACGATCACCTCGCGCGGTTTCAAACGGGGCTCCAAAAACGCCGCTATGACACGCTCGGCTACGATATCGAGGCTATTGCCGATGTCTGTAACGGCTGCGTCGCCCGCCTGGGCGCAGAGGACGCGTTTGTCATGCTAATCGCGACCCGGGGCACCCCCATGGGCGCGAATAAGGATCTGAGAAGTTGCCAAAACCGATTGATCGCCTGGGCCTTACCCCTCCACACCATTGTCTCAGATGAGGAGATGGAAAACGGCTGTGACATCGTCATCGCCGATACCATGCGTATTCCGCCCGAAGCCGTCGATCCAACGGTCAAGAACTTCGGCCGTATGGATTTCGTCGGCGCCCTGTTCGAAGCCTATGACCGCAAGGCGGATTATGCGGTGTTGCTGGATGCAGAGGGCTGCGTCACCGAAGGCCGCGGCTGGAACATTTTCGCGCTCCGCCAGGGGGCATTGCTGTCCCCGGACGATGGCGTGTTGGAAGGGATCACCCGCAAGACGGTGTTGGAACTTTCGGCCGATCTTAATGTCGACGGCCGCCTAGCCCGCATTACCGCCGATGAACTTCGTGGCGCCGATGAAGTGTTCCTGACCTCGACGGCGGGCGGCATCATGCCGGTTAAATCCATTGATAAAAAAATCGTCGGCGACGGTGCGCCGGGGCCGGTCACGCAACGATTGACCGAATTGTATTGGAAACTACATGGTGACCCGGAATTGACGACGCCGGTGAACTATCAGTTGGCAGAGGGGCAGGCCGCGGAGGCCTAGCCAAGCACCCTTTTTACCGCCTCGAGCAGGCGTGCCGGGTCGATCGGTTTTTCGACGAAGGTGTCGCAACCGGCTTCATGGGCGGCGACCTGTTCATCATGGGTCTTTTGGGCGGTTAAGGCGATGATCGGGGCGCCGTCTTTTTTCAGTTCCTTGGCGGCATCCCAGCCGGTCATCACCGGCATATTCATATCCAGAACGATCAGGTCCTGCACGTTGGCGGCGGCTTTCGATAAAGCGTCCTTGCCGTCTTCGGCCAATTCGACCTCAAATTCGTGGCCTTCGAAGTGGAGTTTCAAAAAGCTTCGTATCATCGCGTCGTCATCGACCAGTAATACCTTGCTCATGATATTTCCTTAATCGCTGCGCCGAACCGCACCGGCCCCTTCCATTAGCTGTTGCAAGCCTTCATAAGGCTGCGCGCCGACCAGGCCCTGGCCGTTGCTGAAAAATGTCGGCACACCGGTAACGCCATAACTGTGTGATTTGGCCCAATCGGCGTCGACGGCATCTTTGAAGCGGCGCTCCTCCAGCACGGCGCGGGCCTCAATTTCATCCAGCCCGACCGATTTGACGATATCGATAATCACGTCGACATCGCCGACGTTGCGGCGGTCGACGAAATAGGATTCGAAAAATTTATCATGGATGGCGTTGCCGCCGTCCTGGGTTTCGGCCCAGGTGCCGATTTCCTGGGCAAGGCGGCTGTTATAGGTATGGCTGCGTTCGCTATAGGGAAGGCCTTCCGCCTCCATCAGGCCTTTCATGCGGGTGTTCTTGGCCTCGATTTCCTCCGGCCCGCAATTGAATAAGTCCCTGAGCGTCCGTCCCTCGGCCGGGGTTTCCGGGTGCAGCGGGAAATGTACCGTTTGAACGACGATGCCGTAGTCTTTTTTGAGTTGCTTGACCCGGTTATCGCCCAAATAACACCAGGGGCAGACGTAATCGGAGAAGACTTCTAGGGTGACCGGTTCGGACATCAGAATGATCCTTCAATGCGGGTGGTTTAATCCAATGCAGGCGGCAATTCCGGAAATGCAATTTTGAATTTTCATGACACCGGGCGGGCGGCCTGCAAGCGCGCCAAGGCGTACATCATCAACAACGCCGATGTCGCCGCTAAGGCGGCCGCGCTCAGGCCTAAAGACCAGTGAATGCCGATAAAACTACCACCGACTCCTACGAAGAGTCCGCTGAACGTCATCATGCCGAGACTGGACATGTTGTACAATCCGATCACGCGGCCCCGTTGCTCGGCGGGTGCATTCAATTGGACCAGTGTTTGCGCCATTGAACTATAGGCAAGGTTCAGGAACCCGGCGATGAATAACAGTGACACGGAAAGCGGATAACTGGTAGACGCCGCAAAACCCCCGATAGCACAACACCAGATCAAAACCAGCAAGAAAGCGGTTTTCGGCTTCGCCTCCAACAGATTTCCGCTTTCGAGGACAAACCCGGCGATCACCGCCCCGGCCGCATTGGCGGCGAGCAGCACACTATAATAAAAGCCTGACTGTCCAAAGCCGAGATCGCGGGTGAATTCCGGCATTTGCGCCTGATGGGCGTTGCCGATGAACAGCGATGCGGCGCCGGCCAACAAGATCATGGAGAAGATCGTCGGATTGCCGGCGACGCTGCGCAGGGTCGGCAGGATATCTGTAAAACCGCGGAGCGATCGCGGCGGTTGCCCGATTTCTTTGTCGTCTGTGGACTTCCGCCCGTAGGGTGCTTTCCACAGCCAAATTGTCAGCGGCAGATAGATCAATACATTGATCAGCAAGCCCATTGCGGGTCCGACCAGCAACATCATGCCGCCGCCGATCGCCGGCCCCAACAAAATACCGAGTTTGCGCGACGTCGCGAGCATCCGTACGCCGCTTTGCAGTTGCTCGGTACCGACGATATCGTGAATCAGCATTTGTCCCGCCGGACCCCAGAAGACCCCGGCGCTGCCGTGGATGATCAGTAATACCGCCGCGTGCCACATCTCCAGGGTGTCGGTGAAAATCAGATATCCCCAACAGACAGACACCGCCATGAACAACACCATCCCCAACTGAACAAGGCGGCGGGGGTCGTAGCGGTCCGCCAGGGCGCCGGAAAAAAAAGAAAACAAAAGGAACGGCAACCAATGAGAAATCACCGCGAAGCCGCCCAGTGCCGGGGAATGGAATTTGTGGAAAATCACCCAGTAGCTGATTACATGTTCGATATTGTCGGCCATCATCGCCATGGCGCTGCCGAGCAAATATATCCTCGCGTTGGGATGGCGCAACGCAGCGAAAGATCGGCGTGAGGGTGTTTCGTGGTCGGCTGATGGAGATTTCAAGGGATAAGAAATTCAGTTGTTAGGAAAGACCAGACTAAAAGCCTATAGGTGGGTTAGATTTAAGCAACACCAACGTCCGCAAATGACCAATATCGGAATTTCTTAGTGGTGTCGTCCCTCTTCTTTCTGATTTGCAGGTCTTAGCCGTCTTAGACCTTTTCCCAGACGGCCAATGTCACGACATGATCGACTTGCTTACCGTCATCGGACAAGGGCAAACGAACGAGTTTCTGTTCGAACGGTTCCTTGGCGCTGAAATGCTTTAAATTGACCATATCGCGGGATGTTAGCAGTTTCTTTTCTTTGACCACCCAGCTGTACTCTTGGAACGGAAAATTCTCCCTTAAATGCGGTTCGTCCTTTACGGATTTTCCGGTCTTGTCTACCCCCTTCCTATTTACGTGTGCCGTACCCCAGAACCGGATGATGAAGTCGAGCGGATCGCGAACGACATGATTGAGCGTTCATAGTGTAACAGTGATCAACAAAGCCGACTACAGCGGACAAGGATTGTTCAAAACGAACCGCATTACCGTTTTTCGGGCGTTGCCAAACCGGCCGCGTAAGTGGCGGCGTCGGCCGCGTTCCATTCCAAGACGTCCTCGAGGATTTCCGCGGTGTGCTGGCCCAAGGTGGGTGGGGCGGTATGGATGCGAACCGGCGTCTCCGATAGTTTCAGGGACGAGCCCAAAATGCGTTCAGGCCCGATGGTGGGGTGATCGACCTCGACCACCATGTCGCGCGCCGCGACTTCGGGCGCTTCCAATACCTGTTCGACGGTGCGAATCTGGCCTGCCGGCAAGCCCATGGCATGCAGGTCCACCAGCCAGTCATCGCGGCCCCGGGTTTTCAGGATCTGTTCCATGATTTCATAGAGGGCGGCGCGGTTTTCCGAACGCAGGGCGTTGGTGGCGAAGCGGGGATCGTCGGCCATATCGGCGCGGTCCAGGACGTCTGCCAATTTGCGGAACTGGCGGTCGGCGCCGATGGCCAGGGCCAGGGGATGGTCTGCGGTCTCAAACGGCCGGTAGGGGACTACGGACGGATGGTCGTTGCCGAGCCGTCGGGGCGGCTCGCCGGTCATCAGGTAGGACGCGCCTTGATGGCCGAGCAAATTAATGGCGCTGTCGAGAAGGGCGATGTCCACGTCTTGGCCGTGGCCGGTTTTTTCCCGGTAGTACAGCGCCGCCAGCACCGCCGCCACCGCGTCTTGGCCGGCCACCAGGTCGGCGATCGCTGCGCCGACCTTCATGGGCGGGCCGTCTTCTTCGCCGATGATGTTCATGATCCCGCTTTCTGCCTGGATCAGAAAATCATACCCCGCCCGTTCCGACATGGGGCTGTCGCGGCCGTAACCGGAAACGGCGCAATAAATCAGGCCCGGGTTTTTCCGGCGGAGTTCATCCTTGCCGAGCCCGTATTTTTCCATCGCGCCTTGGCGTAGGTTTTCGATGATGATGTCGCTCCTCAACGCCAGCGCGCGGGCGATCTGGCGGCCATCTTCGGTCTTCAAATCAACGACAATGCTTTTTTTGTTGCGGTTGGTGACTTGGAAATAGGCGCTTTCGCCGTTCTTGAAGGGCGGGCCGAAATGGCGGATGTCGTCGCCTTCGGGACTTTCCAGCTTGATGACATCGGCGCCCAGGTCGCCCAGGACCATGGCGCACCAGGGCCCGGCCAGGACGCGGGACAGGTCGAGAACCCGGATACCGTCGAGAGCGCCCGGCATTGTTCAGCCGCGCTGATTAAATCGCCGGCCGACCAGGGCCGAGGCGATGTTGATTTTCTGGATGTCGATGGCGCCGCCGGCGATACCCCACCCCCAACCGTCCCGCATCCGCCGTTCCATATCGAATTCCTTGGAATAGCCATAGGCCCCCATAACCTGCATGGCCGCGCCCACAACGTCGCGCACCATTTCGTTGGAAAAACATTTGGCCAGCGAGGAGTCCAAGATCGAGGGCAGGCCATCGGCGGAATTCTGTGCCGCCCGCCATATCAGCAGGCGCGACGCTTCAACCCGCATGGTCATCTCTGCCAGTTTCAACTGCACAGCCTGGAAATCGATCAACGGCTTGCCGAACTGCTTGCGGTCCTGAACATAGGCCAGCGCTTCATCCAGGGCCGATTGGGCGATGCCTAAGCACATGGTCGCATTGCCGCAGCGTTCCAGGTCAAACGCCTCCATCAGGTTTTTGAACCCGCCTGCCGGGACGATCAGGTTTTCTTCCGACACCTCGACGCCATCGAGGAAAATGTCCGCCGACGGCACGCCGCGGAAGCCCATCAGGCGTTCGCGTTCGCCGAAGCTAAGACCAGCTGAGTCTTTCTCAATCAGCACGGCGCCGATGCCACGGGCGCCCGGATCATCGGACAAGCGGCAATACACCACATAGGCATCCGCATGGCCGCCGCCGGAACACCAACGTTTCTGCCCGTCGATACGGATTTTCCCGGCGCTGATCGCGGCCTTGGTTTTCAGGTCCGTCAACGCCGAGCCGGCGTCAGGTTCCGACATAGCGACGGCGACGATGATATCACCGGCACAGACCCGGGGGACGATGCGTTTGACCAGCGCTTCATTAGCGAAATGCTCGACGGCGCGCACCGGCCCCACCGAGCTTTCGAAAATGGGAAAGGCGACGGCCGGGGAGACCTTGGCGAATTCCTCAAGAACGATCAGCGCTTCCAGGTTGCCGAGGCCCAAGCCCCCTAAATCCTCGGCCACGTTGATGCCGAGGAAGCCCATCTCGGCGTAGCGCTTGATTTGGTCCTTGGGCAGCGCCGTGTCGGTTTCTTCTAGGTCACGGGCAATCTCACGCATTTCGCCCTGGGCGAAGGCGCGGGCCGTGTCCTGTAACTGGCGTTGGTCGTCGGAAAGCCGGAAATCCATCCGCAGGGTCCCCCTGGTTTGAATATTTGGATCATTCCCAGAGCAGATCACCATGAGCAAGGATTATTTGCGAAACAATCAATGGGCGAGATAGTAATCCCAGTGTTGGTCGGCATCCGAAATGCGCTCGCTTGTTTCGCTGGCCCAGCGCTTCCGCCCGGAATCATGGCCGAAGAAGTAAAGCTTGTTGTCGATGATGCGCCAGACCTTGGTGTCAATATCGCTCAAGTTGCCCAGGCTCATCTGATTTGAGCAATACCCGCCATACTGGGGGGCGAAGGCTTCGGGGCTGGCGGTGAACCGTTGGCGGTTGGCGTCGCTGGTAAATAGCCACGTCGCGCCTTTCCAGGTGATCACATGGGCCTTGTCGCCCTTATTGGTTTCGTCCGTCCGTTGGCACGGATCACGGGTCAGCCCCAGCCCGTTCATAAAAAACGCCGTAGAGGAGTCTTGATCCGGCACCCGGTGATTAAAATGTTCCAGATGCAGGATACGTCCGACTTGAAAGAAGCCTGGAATTTTGGTTGGGTTTG
>PTLL01000061.1 GCA_002938315.1 Alphaproteobacteria bacterium MarineAlpha3_Bin2
GCCGGAACGCCGCGCCAGTTCGGCCTTGCTCCAACCGGATTGTTTTAAGCTGTCATTAAGTCGCTTAGCCCAGGTTTCCATATTTAAATTCCAGTTTTATTGAATACTTTCCATAATATAGATTAAAATTCAATAAATATATGGAATTAAATTCTAAAACAAGGGTTAGCATCATCCCGGTATTATGGAAAATCCCCAGACAAATGTACCGAAATGTCCCGATTTTTCCCGAAATGTCCTGTTTTTTAGATCAGACAAGCCGGAATCGGATAGGCCTTTTAAAGGCTTGATATTTTTGACTGAATTGTACGGTCAACGTTTCTTTAATCTACACATGTAAATTTTTTCCTTATTTGCGATGTTCGCAAACTTAATTCTGGCCGCGGCGATCAAGCGCAAAACGAGATTGGTGTTCATTGGCTTGCCGTTGTTCGCTTTGGGTTAAAAGCAGACCTTTTTCGCAGCAGCTAAATATGTCCGCTTCGGGGGGTAAGCGGACATTGCCCCGCTACCTATATGGCCCCTGTCGCGGGTTCTCCGCTCCCCGCTTCCTGATTCTGTCCGGCTTCAAAGCCCGCGGCGAAAGCGTTCAGCGTGCCGTCCGCGATCGCCTTTCGCATTGCCGCCATCAGGTCCTGGTAATAATGCAGGTTGTGCCAGGTCAGCAGCATGGCGCCGAGGATTTCCTTGGCCATGACCAGATGATGCAGGTAGGCGCGGCTGTATTGTGTGCAGACCGGGCAGCCGCAGTCCGCATCCAGCGGCTGGGCATCGTCCTTGTGCCGCGCGTTGCGAAAATTGAGCTGGCCGTGGCGGGTGAAGGCCTGGCTGGTGCGGCCGGACCGGGTCGGCAGCACGCAATCGAACATGTCGATGCCGCGCATCACACCACCGACCAGATCGGCGGGCTTGCCCACCCCCATTAGGTAGCGGGGCCGGTCTTCCGGTAATCGGGGGGTGAGCCCATCCAACACTTGGAACATGGCGTCCTGGCCTTCGCCGACGGATAGCCCGCCGATGGCGTAGCCGTCAAAACCGGTATTGATGAGGCTTTCCGCCGATTGCGCGCGCAGGTCATCGTGCAGCCCGCCCTGGACGATGCCGAACAACCCATGCCCTTTTCGATCCGGAAACGCCGCCTTGCAGCGTTCGGCCCAGCGCATGGAAAGCTGCATGGACCGGGCGACCTCGTCCTTTTCGGCGTCTAGGGCCGTGCATTCATCCAGTACCATGGTGATGTCGGCGCCAAAGAGGGTCTGGATTTCGATGGCGCGTTCCGGGCTTAAACGATGCACGGACCCATCCAGGTGGGATTTAAATTCCACGCCGTCTTCGTCCATTTTCCTGAGATCGGCCAGCGACCACACTTGATAGCCGCCGGAATCGGTCAAAATCGGCCCCGGCCAGTTCATGAAGGTGTGCAGGCCGCCAAGCCGGTCAATGCGTTCCGGCCCCGGCCGTAACATCAGGTGGTAGGTGTTGGCGAGGATGCATTGGGCGCCGGTGCCGGCGACGGCGTCCGGCGTCATCGCCTTGACCGTGGCCGCCGTGCCGACCGGCATGAAGGCTGGCGTATCCAGGTGCCCGTGCGCCGTCGTCAGGCGACCGGTCCGGGCCAGGCCGTCGGTGACTTTCACCTCGAAGGTCAGGTCGGTCACTATTGTGTCCTCGCCTCTTGTTTTGTCCCTGTCCGGGCTTCGCCCGTCCCCGCCTCTTGCTCTAACCAACACGCATCACCGTAAGAATAGAACCTATAGTCCGCGGCCTTGGCGTGCTCATAAGCGGCTTTCATGCGGTCTAACCCGGAAAACGCCGAAACCAGCATGAACAGGGTCGAACACGGCAGGTGAAAATTGGTGAGCAGGGCATCGACAATCTTAAACCGGTATCCCGGCGTGATGAAGATATCCGTTTCCCCGGCAAAAGGCCGCACCACGCGGGCGTCATCCGCGGCGGCCTCCAACAGGCGAAGCGCGGTGGTGCCGACGGCGATCACCCGCCGGGACTCAGCGTGGGCGGCGTTGACGGCGTCGGCGGTGGCGGCGGAAATCTGCCCCCATTCGGCATGCATTTGGTGGTTGTCGGTGTCGTCCACCTTGACCGGCAAGAAGGTCCCGGCCCCGACATGCAGGGTCAGCCGTTCGATGGTGGCGCCCGCCGCCTCCACCGACTGAAGAAGCCCCGGCGTGAAATGCAGCCCCGCCGTCGGTGCCGCGACGGCGCCGGGAATATCGGCGAACAGGGTTTGGTAGTGGTATTGATCTTCAGGGTCACCACCCTCTTCCCGCTTGATGTAGGGCGGCAGCGGCATAACGCCGTGGGTATCCAGCATCGTCATTAATTCAGGATCGGAAAGCCCGAAAGCCAGTGAAACCGCGCCGCCGTCGCCCTTGGCCGCAACGTCGGCGGTGAAACCGGGCGCGAAAGAAATGCTGTCGCCGGGGTCAAGTTTTTTGGCAGGGCGGGCGAAGGCCTGCCAGGTGCCGGGCGCAATGGATTTCAGCATCGTGACGTGAATGCGGGGGCCGGGGCCGTTGCCGGCGGTTTGCTTGTGCCCGGCAAGACGCACCGGGATCACCCTCGTGTCATTCACCACCAGGACGTCGCCGGGGCGGAGAAGTCCCGGCAGACCGGCAATGGAAAGATCTTGAAAATGTTGATGGCCAATAGCCAACAACCGCGCCGAATCCCGTGGTTCCGCCGGGTGCTGGGCGATAAACCGCGGCGGCAGATCGAAATCGAAATCGGATACCCGCATGCGGATGGTTAACTGTCGCCGAACAGTAGTTCGATCCGCGCCCGTTCCGCGGTTTCGATGTGAGCGCGGGCGGCCTTTTCGGCGGCGGCGGAATCGCGTTTTTTGATGGCATTGGCGATCAGGACATGTTCGTCCCGCGCTACCAAGGCGCGCCCCGGCACCTCGTAGGTGGTGGATTTCAGCAGCGCCAGGGAATCGGTCAGGGCGTTCAGTGCTTTCAGCAAATAGCGGTTATGGGCCGCCCCGTACAAGGTTTGATGGAACTGCCGGTTGATTTTGGCATGGCGATCCGATGTATCCGGCGCTGACTTGTCCTTTTCCAACAGATTAAATAGATAATCGATTTCTTCGGGGGTGGCGTGTTCGGCCGCCAGCCCGGCGGCGGTGCCTTCCAGCACCCGGCGCATGGCATAGAGCTCGACAACCTGGGAGCGGTTCAGTTCCGCCACCTGGGCGCCGCGCCACGGCGTTAACACCAATAGCCCATCCGCCTGCAGCCGCCGGAAGGCTTCGCGCACCGGGGTGCGGCTGACACCGAGGCGGAGCGCGACCTCGGCCTCGCGGATGCGGCTTCCCGGTTGAAAGTCGCCATCGCGGATGGCGCCCTGCAGCCAGTCATGCACGAACTCGCCCCGCGATGTATCGCTGGGGTGGCGTTGGGTGTTTTTTTGTTGGCCGTTTTTCGGCATCGATGGACTGTCTTGGATTGTTTCTGTGGCGTGCAATTGTATACAATAGCCCCATAGGGGGGCCAACTCATTTCCAAATTTAAAGATACTCTTTCATCGCTCACCGCCACCGCCGCCCGCCAGGCATTGGCGGCGGGCGAGTGTAGCGCCGAGGAATTGACTCAATCCTGTCTTGACCGCATCGCGGAGCGCGAAGAGGCCGTCGGCGCCTGGATATATCTGGATCCGGAATTGGCCTTGGCCCAGGCGCGGGCGTTGGACGCTAAGAAAAAAGCCGGCGACCCGTTGGGGACGCTGCACGGACTTCCCGTCGGCCTGAAGGATATTTTTGATACCGCCGACATGCCGACCGAGTGCGGGTCCGCCTATTACGAAGGCCGCCGGCCGATTGAAGATTCGACCACCGCCGCGTTATTGCGCCGGGCAGGGGCCGTGATCTTGGGCAAGACGGTGACCACGGAATGGGCGCTTTCGGCACCCGGCAAGACCGCCAATCCACATGATCCCTCGCGCACGCCGGGGGGCTCTTCTTCCGGCTCGGCGGCGGCGGTGGCCGATCAGATGACGCCATTGGCTATCGGTACGCAGACCGGCGGCTCGATGATCCGTCCGGCGTCCTTTTGCGGCGTCTTTGGGTATAAGCCGACCTTCGGTTCGATCTCGCGCCGCGGTGTCAGCATGCTGGCCCGGCGGCTCGATACCATCGGTGTGTACGGCCGCACGGCCGACGATCTGGCGCTGATTGGCGATGCCCTGATGGTGCATGATCCGGAAGATTGGGACATGTTGGCCAATCCGGGCCGCGATCTTACCGGCGCCATGGCGGAAGGTTTGCTCGACAGCTTCAAATTCGCCTTTGTCAGAACCCCGGCCTGGGATCAGGGTGAGCCAGACATGACGTCCGCATTGGAGGCCTTTGTCAAAGGCCTGGGAGATGTTGTCCAAGACGTAACCTTGGAGGGGGTGTTTGACGATATCGTAAACACCCATAAAACCGTCATCCATGCCAACGTGGCCACCTTTCTGGGCGAGGCGGCGGAAAAGGCGCCCGAAAAAATGCGACCCGAAACCCATGGGCGGGTGGATGAAGGCAAGGCGATATCGGCAGTCGACTATATCCGCGCGCTCGGCCTGGCTGAGGCGCAGGGCCAAGCCCTAGACAGATTGTTTGATCTTTACGATGTTATTTTGACCCCGTCAGCGGCGGGCCAAGCACCTCAAGATCTAAGCATTACCGGCAACCCGGCCTTCAACGGCATGTGGACGTTATTGGGGGTGCCGGCGGTGTCGGTGCCGTTGCTGACCGGCGCCGACGGCATGCCCATCGGTGTCCAAGTGGTCGGCCGGTGTGGTGACGACGCCCGGGTTCTGCGTGCCGCCAAGTGGCTGTGGGAGCGCTATGGGGGGCAAGGAAAATAACGTTGTTGAAGGACCGGAGTGGAGACCTTAGGTTACCCTGTAAGAGGCAAACGGGGGCATGGCCGCCTCCTTGTAGCGTTAAAAAAATAAAGAAGAGCGCCCGATACCATGGCCCCTGAAGGCGAGCTTAAATTTCAATCCGTTTTGGAAGAACCGGAAGTTCAAATTCCGTGGGCCCAGAGGATGCTCAAACACGCCCGCAACCATCCGCTGGGCAGCTTCGGCGCCGGGATTGTGATTGCCATGACTTTTTTGGCGATCTTTGCCGAATCCCTGACCGTTTATGACCCGGTATTGAACGACTTCGAGGTGATGTTGACGGCACCCGGCGATAAGTTCTTCTTCGGCACCGATCAATTTGGCCGCGACGTGCTGACCCGGATCATTTACGGCTCCCGGACGGCGTTGTTCGTCGGCCTGACGGCGGCGTTTTTTGGTTCCGTGATCGGCTTGGTGTTGGGCGTCGCTAGTGCGTATTTCGGCGGCCGTTTCGATTTGCTGTTGCAACGGGTCATGGATGTGTTCATGGCTTTCCCGCTGATCATCATGGCGCTGGCTATTGTCTCGACACTCGGCCCCGGCACCGAAAACGTGATCATCGCCATCACCATACCGTTTATCCCGCAATGTGCGCGGGTGGTGCGGTCCAACGCCCTGGCCATTCGCGAGATCCCCTATGTGGATGCCGCCCGGGCTTTGGGATTTTCCCATTCAAGGATTATCCTTCGTCACATGGTTCCCAACGTGATAGCACCGTTTTTGATTATGGCCAGCACCTTCGTTGGCCATGCGATCTTGTTGGAAGCGTCGTTGAGTTATTTAGGGCTTGGCGTTCAGGAACCGACACCGGCCTGGGGCTTGATGTTGCAGGGCGGAGCCGAGGAATACGCCGAAAGTGCACCATGGATGGCGATCTGGCCCGGCGTTGCTATCAGCCTGGCGGTGTTTGGGTTCAACCTGTTCGGCGATGCCCTTCGCGATATCCTCGATCCCAAACTGCGCTCCCTGTAAGGGCGACGCATTAGGCGGATTTTGAACGGGTACGCGTGCGCGGGGGCACCAACCAAACCCAAAAACCACTAAAGCTTTATGTACAAAAGCCTCAATCATGGTTTAATCAATCTTTCCTGCGGGCTTTTTGCCCATATCTTTCGAATACGGGTGCCATCGACCATTAGCGAAGCGGTTGCGCGGCATCACGCCGAGTTAATTTGGCCCTCTAAGCGGTGGCGGCTTGGCGGGCAATTCTCTTTCGGTCATGGGGGTTCAGGAACCGCTTGCGCAGGCGAATATGTTTTGGCGTCACCTCGACCAGTTCATCATCCTGGATGTAGGCGAGGGACTGCTCCAGGGACATCCGTATTGGGGTCGTCAGGCGCACGGCCTCGTCGGTTCCCGATGCCCGGATGTTGGTCAACTGCTTGGCCTTCATGGGGTTGACCTCCAGGTCATTGCCGCGGCTATTTTCGCCGATGACCATGCCTTCGTAGACGGCGACCCCGGAACCGATGAAAAGCGCGCCGCGGTCCTCCAGGTTCATCAATGCGTAGGCGATACTTTTGCCGTCGGCGTTGGCGATCAACACGCCGTTGTGACGCCCGGCAATAGGACCGGCATGGGGGGCATATTCCCTGAACATTCGGTTGATGACACCAGTGCCCCGGGTTTCGGTCAGGAATTCGCTGTGATAGCCGATCAGGCCCCGGGACGGCGACATGAACCGTAATCGAACCTTGCCGCCGCCGGACGGGCGCATGTCCTCCATCCGTCCCTTGCGCTTGGAGATGGCCTCGACGACGGCGCCTGAAAATTCCTCATCGACATCAATCAGAACCTCTTCGAATGGCTCCAGCGTTTGGCCCGTTTCCAGGTCTTGCCGGGTCAGCACCCGGGGCCGGCTGATGGACAGTTCGAAGCCCTCGCGGCGCATGGTTTCGATTAATACCCCCAATTGCAATTCGCCTCGACCCGCGACTTCGTAACCGTGGCCATCTTCGACCTCGCGGACGCGAAGGGCGACGTTGCCTTCGGCTTCCGCCAGCAGGCGGGATAGGATGACCCGGGACGTGACCTTGTCTCCGTCCCGTCCGGTCAGGGGCGAATCGTTAATGGAAAAGACCATCGCCAGGGTCGGCGGATCAATCGGTTCCGCCGGCAACGCCTCGGTGACGGTCAGATCGCACAAGGTATCGGCAACGGTGGCATCGTTGAACCCGGCGATGGAAATAATGTCTCCGGCCTCGGCGCTTTCAACCGCGACCCGGTCTAACCCTCGGAAGGCCTGAACCTTGGTGATGCGGGTCTGTTCGACCATATCGCCGTCCCGGTTGAGCGCCTTCGCGGTCATGTTGGCATCGACCCTCCCGGCGAGGATGCGCCCGGTCAGGACCCGGCCCAGATAGGGATCGCTTTCCAGCGTCGTCACCAGCATCCTGAAAGGGCCGTCTTCGACGGTGGGGGGTGGCACATAGTCAATAATGGTGTCGAACAGGCAGGCCATGTCCTCGTTTTTGGTCTCTGAGTCCAAGCTTGCCCAGCCTTGCTTGGCCGATCCGAACAACACCGGGAAGTCCAACTGTTCTTCGTTGGCATCCAGGATGGCGAACAGGTCGAAAACCTCATCGTGAACTTCATCCGGCCGGGCGTCGGGTTTATCCATCTTGTTAACGACGACGATGGGCTTCAGGCCCAAATTCAGCGCCTTCTGAGTAACGAATTTAGTTTGTGGCATCGGTCCTTCGGATGCATCGACCAGCAACAAAACGCCGTTGACCATGCCTAAAATCCGTTCCACCTCGCCGCCGAAATCGGCATGACCGGGGGTGTCGACGATGTTGATGCGCACGCCCTTCCATTCCACCGACGCGCATTTGGCAAGAATGGTGATGCCCCGTTCGCGTTCCAGGTCATTGCTGTCCATAACCCGTTCGGCGACTTGCTGTTTGGCGTGGAATAGGCCGCTTTGTTTAAGAACCGCGTCAACAAGGGTCGTCTTGCCATGGTCGACATGGGCGATAATGGCGATGTTTCGGATACTCAACGTCTTTGGTCCTCTTGGCATCTAAAAAATAATATAATCCGCGGCCCGTCGTCAGGTTGCCGTCATCTTGGCCGTACAAGGATCGTACGAACCGAAGCGGTCTCTGGCGGGGAGGGGACTCCCGCAGGTTATGACAGGACGTATGAGACGTTTCAAGAAGGGAAATAATTTTTAGAAAGGACTTTTGCGGGCACCCGATTTAGGGGCCTAAAAAATCGCGCCGCCTTCTAACAGAACGGCGATGCCGAGTCCGATGGTGAGGACACCGGTCCCCGCGTGTGCCGTGTTGTGGAGCAAAGTCAGGGGGCGCCCCCAACGGGCCAGGGGCCAGGCAATAGCGACGCTTAAGGTCGCCATGCCAAGAATCGATCCGGCGCCGAAAAGGGCGATGTAAACCAACCCGTCGAAAACCGAAGGCATGGCTTGCAGGGCCAGCACGATCAACACCGCCGATCCCGCCATGCCGTGCATGATGCCGATCATGAAGGCGCGCACCCGAAGGTTGCCCCCCGCCTTAAGGACATGGCTATGGGTATGGTCCCGGTCGTGGTCCCGATCATGGTTATGGCCATGGGCGTGAAAATGAACAACGCCGCCGTCATGGCGGTGAACATGGAAATGAATGCGTTGGCGGATCAGGCGGATCAGTACATCAGCGCCCAGCCCGATCAACATCACCCCGACGGCTAATTCCAGATAAAGGACCAGATTTTGGGGGATAACGGTTTCCAAAAGCAGCACCGCCAAACCGAAGGTGGCCAAGGCCAGCGAATGCCCGATCCCCCAAAGCAGGCCCAAGGGCACCGCTTGGCGAACAGAGGAGGTCCGCGTCGTCAGGGTGGCAACGGCGGCGACGTGGTCGGCCTCCAAGGTATGGCGCAGTCCTAACAGAAACCCCAAGGCGAGGATGGAAAGCATAAATGTATAGTCCAAAAAACAGGAAAAAGGGAATTGTGGAACGCGGTTCCATCAACATAACCAAAAAGAATATTTAATCGAATCCTATTCAGAATTTTAGGCGGGGTAAACGAGCGCCTGAAACTCTGCGACAGGGTGGTACATAACATGGGGGCTAGACAACCTGGGCATGATGTTCTATTCGGGCAAGGTGTTCCCTGAAAAATACCGCAATGCAATTTTCAGCGCCCAACACGGATCCTGGAACGCGACAAAACCCCGTGGCGCGCGGGTCATGGTCACGTTTCTGGACAGCAAGGGCAATGCCGCCAAGACGGAGCCCTTCGCTGAAGGCTGGATGAATGAAAACGGCGTTTATCTCGGCCGTCCTGTTGACGTGCAGCAGTACGTAGACGGGTCTATTCTGGTGTCCGATTACAAGGCCGGTGCAATTTACCGCATCTCCTATCAAGATCATTAAGTCTACCTACCATTTCACGGGCCGGCGCTATTCCCGTCCAATACCATTATTATTAATAAGCTGAATCAAATAAAAGCTAGAGAAATCCTTATTTTTATTGGCCTCTAAATAAACCCTCTAATATAAGGTTACCTTCTTATAAAATAGTTATTGAGAATGCGTCTCAATTGCATTAAAGCATCGTAGCCAATAACAATGAACCCAAGGAAAAGATTACGTGAAAAGCCGAAATTATTTAGTAGCCCTCGGAATGATCGCCCTCGCGGGATTGATCACCCATTCATCGACTGCCGCCCCTGGCGACGCCGTCAATCTGTATTCCTATCGCCAGCCCTTCCTGATGAAACCGCTGTTGGATGCCTTTACCAAGGAAACCAGGGTAAAGGTCAACATGGTGTACCTGAAAAAAGGCATGTTGGAACG
This sequence comes from Alphaproteobacteria bacterium MarineAlpha3_Bin2, assembly GCA_002938315.1. Classification (GTDB taxonomy): domain Bacteria; phylum Pseudomonadota; class Alphaproteobacteria; order Rhodospirillales; family Casp-alpha2; genus Casp-alpha2. The sequence goes on from PTLL01000061.1 coordinate 9,708, forward strand.
GCTCAAGGCCGAAGGCGCCAACAGCCCGGCCGATCTGGTGCTGACGGCCGATATCGGTAATATTCAAAACCTGGTTGCGGCGGGGCTTCTTCAGTCCAGTTCATCGAGCAAAATAAATCGCAACGTGCCGGCTCAATTCCGTCACCCGCAAGGTTTGTGGTATGGGTTGACGACCCGGGCCCGGATCATTTTTGCCCACAAGGACAGGGTCAAGCCTGGCGAGGTCACTACCTATGAGGATCTGGCCAAGCCACACATGAAGGGGCGCATCTGCACCCGTTCCGGCAAACATGTCTATAACGTCTCGCTGTTGGCCTGGATGATTGCGGCAAAAGGCGAAGCCGCCGGCGAAGCGTGGGCCCGTGGCCTCAAGGCCAACCTGGCGCGCAAACCGCAAGGGAACGACCGCGCCCAGGTCAAGGCTGTCTTTCAAGGAGAATGCGATGTGGCGGTGGGGAACACCTATTACATGGGCAAGATGATGACCAACAAGAAAAACCCGGAACAGAAAAATTGGGCCGCCGCCGTCAATCTTATATTCCCCAATCAGAAGGACCGGGGCACCCACGTTAATATCAGCGGCGCCGGCATCACCAAAAGTGCCAAGAACAAGGCCGGCGCCATCAGACTGATCGAATTCCTGACCGGCGACGCGGCCCAGAAGATCTACGCCGAGGACAACTTCGAATACCCGATCAAGGTGGGCGCCAAGCTGCACCCCATCGTTGCCGGGTGGGGAAAATTCAAGGCAGACGAGACGTTTCTGTTCAAAATTGCCGAACACCGCATCACCGCGACCCGGATCATGGACAAGGTCCGGTTTAATAACTAATTAGGCACCTCCCCTGCGACCTGGGACGAAGGGATGAACGAATTCATGACTACGGAAGCGGCAACCACCGGCATCCCGCCCCCCAGAGCCGCCGGGGCCAAAAGAAATGTTTGGTCATGGCTAAACGTATGGAGCCTCGGCACCGTTCTAATCGCAGCGGCGATGACGGTGCCGATCCTGGCCGTCCTCATTATCGGCCTGACCCCCGGCGATGATATATGGTCGCATCTGGCATCCACGGTTTTGCCGGGATACATCTCGACAACCTTAGGGCTGATGATCGGCGTCGGCGTCGGCACCCTGGTCATCGGGGTCGGTACGGCCTGGCTGGTCAGCACTTGCCGGTTTTCGGGCCGCCGCCTGTTCGAATGGGCGCTGTTGCTGCCGATGGCGATGCCGGCTTATGTGATCGCTTACGTCTATACCGACATTCTTGAATACGCCGGCCCGGTGCAGGAAGTGTTGCGTGACATCTTCGGATGGACGTTGAAACGGGATTACTGGTTCCCGGAAATCCGATCACTGGGCGGTGCCGCCTCGATGATGACGTTGGTTTTGTACCCTTATGTCTATCTGCTGTCGCGCGCCGCCTTTATGGAACAATCGGTGTGCGTGCTGGAAGCCAGCCGGATTTTGGGGCGGGGCCCTTGGCGGAGTTTCTGTACCGTTGCCTTACCATTGGCCAGACCGGCTATCGTCATCGGCGTATCACTGGTGTTGATGGAAACGCTGAACGATTTTGGCACCGTCGACTTTTTCGCTGTAGGCACCTTTACGTTGGGAATCTATGACGTTTGGCTGAACATGAATAACGTTGCCGGTGCGGCGCAATTGGCTGGGGTGATGTTGTTTTTCGTGGTTTTTCTGATGCTGGCGGAACGGTTCGCCCGGCGCAAACAACGCTTCCACACCACCACGGCCAAATTAAAAGCGTTGCCGGGGTACCAGCTTAAAGGCGCACCTAAACGGTTTGCGACCGTCGCCTGCGCACTGCCGGTGCTATTCGGCTTTCTCCTGCCGGCAATGGTGCTGGGCGGCTACGCCGTGACCAATTTTGACGCAGCGGCCAATGCCGAAGTCCTTCGTCATGCCGGTAACAGCGTCCTGCTATCGTCCGTGGTCGCCCTGTTGGCCCTCGGCATCGGTGTTTTCATGGCTTATGGGGTTCGGCTACGGAAGGAAAAAATCGTCACCTTCGTGGTCCGCTTCGCCAGTCTGGGATATGCTGTTCCCGGCTCGGTGCTGGCGATCGGCGTTCTGGTCAGCCTCGGCGGTTTGGATAACGGCATCGACGGCTTCATGCGGCGGAATTTCGGCCTTTCCACCGGGCTTGTGTTCAGCGGCACCATCGCCGCCGTGACGTTTGGGTATCTGGTCCGGTTCCTGGCGCTTTCGTTCGGCAGCGTTGAGGCCAGCCTCTCGAAAATCACGCCCAATATGGACGGCGCCGCCGCCAGTCTCGGCCACGGTCCCTTCAGTACGCTCAAGCGCATCCACCTTCCTTTGATCCGCGGTAGTGCCTTGACCGCGGTGATCATGGTTTTCGTCGAATGCATGAAGGAATTGCCGATGACGGTGATCCTGAGACCATTCAATTTCCACACATTGGCAACCTATGTGCATCAGTTCGCATCGGACGAGCAACTGGGCGAGGCATCGCTGGCGGCGCTGGCCATCGTCGGCTTTGGCATTTTGCCGGTTATTGTGCTTAGCTTCGCCATTACCAAGTCGCGGCCTGGCCATTCCACGGAGGAGCCAACCTCGTGAAGGGACTTCATGTCATCGGTGTCTCCCATACCTTTGGGGATAATAAGGTTCTGGATAACGTCTCCTTGATGAATCCGGCCGGTGAACTGGTTTGTCTGTTGGGGCCGTCGGGGTCAGGAAAAACCACGCTGTTGCGGCTGGCCGCCGGGCTTGAACGCCTGCAGGAAGGCGAAATCCTGATCAACGATGAGGTCGTCGCCGACCCTAAGTTGCACGTGCCGCCTGAACACCGGGGGATCGGCCTGATGTTCCAGGAATATGCCCTGTTCCCGCATCTTTCCATCATCGAAAATGTTTCCTTCGGTCTCGATGGCCAGCCCAAAAACAAGGCGCGGCGCCGGGCCTTGGAGATGCTGGATCAAGTGGGGATGGTTCCGTACGCCGAAAACCACCCGCACATGTTGTCGGGCGGCCAGCAACAGCGCATTGCGCTGGCCCGGGCGCTGGCGCCGGAACCGAAGCTGTTGCTCTTGGATGAGCCCTATTCCGGCTTGGACACCAATCTGCGTGGGCAAATCCGCGAAGAGACGTTGAATGTACTAAAAGCCAGCGGCGTTGCCACCGTGATGGTCACTCACGACCCGGAAGAGGCAATGTTCATGGCCGACCGGATCAAGATTCTGGGCGACAACGGACGCATCCTGCAATCCGGCAGGCCCCATGACATTTATTACCACCCTCGTCACGAATTCGTCGCCAAATTGTTTGGCCTGATGAACCGTTTCGAGAGCGTCGTAAAAGACGGGCATGTCGAAATTCCTTTGGGCCGAATCCAGGCCGAAAGTCATGACGAAGGCCGGAAGGTCGAGGTTCTGGTCCGGCCCGAGGGCGTCCTCCTTGAAATCGGAGGTGAAGGTGCGCCGCTGGATGTGATGTCCACGCATCTGCTGGGCCACGACAATATCGTCCGGGTGGTGTTGACCGCCGATAACGTGGCCACCGGTGAACGCGATGTCTACGTCCGAATTCACCACACCTTCGAGCCGGAATTGAGCCAGCGGTTTACCGGCAACATAGATCCTGAATACGCTTTTATCTTCCCCATGGGTGAAGCAGGTGAATTGACGGGGAACGGAACTGTGTCGGCGTCTCAACCCGAAGCGGCAGAATAATTTTTTTTCTTTGTTGTGGTGACGGTATAATGGCCGTGCCAGTCGGAAGGAAATGAAAATGGTAGAGCTTACGTCGTCTTTCAAGCTGGATTATGAAGCCCTCGACAAGGACCACGAGCGACTGGCCGACCTCGTTAATGAAATCGTCGAGGCCATCGATAACGAAGACGGCGCCAATTGCGAAGAATTGGTCGTTGATTTCGTCAAATCAGCCAAATCCCACTTCGCCAAGGAAGAAGCGTTGCTGGCCAAGGTCGGCTTCCCCAACGTCGAAAAACATCATGACCATCACAAGAATCTGAACACCAAGATGGATCACTTGATTGAATTCGCAAAAATGGCCGGGGAAAATCAGATGGCCCGCGACAGCCTGCGCAAGGAACTGGTGTTTTTCCTGATGGATGACGTCATCACCGCGGATATGGATTTCAAAAGCTTCATCGAGGAAAAGTCAAAAACGTAAGTGGGCTTATTTTAGTTACGTCCGCCCGTGCCTGAAACTTTGCGACAGGGTGTTACATAACATGGGGGCTAGACATGTGACGGGAATAACTAAGATCGGTCTGTATGGGGATGCTAGGAGGGTTTATCCCCCCAAATTGTGCTAACCTCACCCACCAAAATCCTATGCACCTTCCTTGAAACTTCCCTAAATCCATAATACCAGTGTATTTCAGAACCATAGGATGGGTGCCCGAGTGGTTGAAGGGACCGGTCTCGAAAACCGGCATACGAGCAATCGTATCGTGGGTTCGAATCCCACCCCATCCGCCA
>PTLL01000062.1 GCA_002938315.1 Alphaproteobacteria bacterium MarineAlpha3_Bin2
ATGGCGCCCTGTTCCGCCAAGCGTTTAAGGTTAGGGGTGTGCACACCGACCAGCGATGGTGTCAGCCCAACGACCAGAATGACCAGGGTGTTTTTCATGCCCGACAATAGGGTGGGGTGGGCACGTCTCGCAAGCGGATAGAACGACAAACAATTAGGAATTATGAACTTGATGGTACTTAACAACTTCAAACGCCGATCCCCCCATCAAGGTACAACCACCTCACGGCCCGAATAGGGGAAATGACGACATTTGACGACATTCCAGGCCCCATTTTAATAATAAGTTATTTATTTTCAATTAGTTATAACTTTTCCGGCTTTAAAAATGACGACTTTCCGACGACAATTGGACGACATTCAGACGACATTAGGATGACTTTGTGACGACTTTCGGACGACAGGCCCTTGACCTTCAAGTCACTGGAAGCCCATATAATGCTTCCAGTGAACTAGAATGTTGGAAAAGGCGCCAATGAGTACCCTAATTAACCACGTTACTGAGAAAAGCCACCTCAAATCCCTGTCCCTGCCGGTCGATGGCATGAGCTGCGCGTCGTGCGTCGGGCGGGTTGAGAAGGCGTTGGCGGGGCTTGACGGGGTATCACACGCCAGCGTCAACCTGACCACGGAAAGGGCCAGCGTTGATTTCAACCCCAAGGACACCGGCCCCGCGGCCATCGCCGAGGCCATCAAACAGGCCGGGTTTTCGGTGCCGGCGGCGTCCGTGGAACTGTCCGTCGGCGGCATGACCTGTGCGTCCTGCGTGGCGCGGGTCGAAAAGGTGATCGGCCAACTGCCCGGCGTGACTGACGCCAGCGTCAATCTGGCCACCGAAAAGGCCAGCGTTTTTTTCACCCCCGGCGCCCAAGACGCGACCACCATCGCCAACGCCATCGAACAGGCGGGGTACGAAGCGCGTGCGATGAGCGCTGAAAGCGGCGACCGCGAGGCCGAAGCCCGAGAGGCGGAAACCAGGGAGTGCAGAAATAAATTACTGTTGGCCGCCGCATTTACGGTCCCGCTTTTCCTTGTCGCCATGCTCAAAATGGCGCCGGGGGCAGGGGATATCATGATGGCATTACTTGGTGAGCGCAGTTGGATAGGAATCGAATTCATCTTGGCGACGCCGGTGGTGTTTTATGCCGGCAGAGGGTTTTACGTGTCCGGCTGGGCCGAAGTCAGTCACCTGAACCCCGGCATGAATTCGCTGGTGATGCTGGGCGCCAGCGCCGCCTATTTTTATTCGCTGGCCGCCCTTGTCGCCCCCGGTATCTTCCCCGACGGCACGGCGACGTCATATTTCGAGGCCGCCGGCGTCATCGTCACCCTAATCCTGCTCGGCCGTTATCTCGAGGCCATCGCCAAGGGCCGGACGTCGGAAGCGATCAAAAAACTTTTGCAGTTGCAGGCCAAGACCGCCCGCGTCATCAGGGACGGCATTGAGACGGAAATCCCCATCGAAGAGGTCGTCGCCGGAGATTTGGTCGTGGTCCGGCCCGGCGAACGGTTGGCGGTGGACGGCATCGTTACCGAAGGCTCGAGTTATGTCGATGAATCGATGATTTCCGGCGAGCCGGTACCGGTAGACAAAAGCCTCAGCGACGAAGTCATCGGCGGCACTGTCAACAAAACAGGCGCCTTCACCCTGAATGCCACCCGCGTCGGCGCCGATACGGTCTTGAGCCAGATCATCCGCATGGTCGAAGAAGCCCAGGGCACCAAACCGCCGATCCAGAAAATGGCCGATCAGATTGCCTCGGTGTTCGTGCCCATCGTCTTGGTTGTTGCCGCCGTGACCTTCGCGATGTGGCTGAGCTTCGGGCCGGCGCCGCCGTTGAGTTTTGCCTTTGTCACCACGGTATCGGTATTGTTGATCGCGTGCCCGTGCGCCATGGGCCTGGCGACACCGACGGCGATCATGGTCGGCACCGGCAAGGGCGCGGAGATGGGCGTGCTGTTTCGGCGCGGAACGGCGCTGGAGGTGCTGGCCCGCATCGACGCCATCGTGCTCGACAAGACCGGAACCTTGACCCGGAGCCAGCCCGAACTGACCGATTTCGACGCGATCAATGCCGACAAGATGGAAACGCTCCGTCTGGTCGCCGCCGCCGAGACCAAAAGCGAACATCCCATCGCTGAGGCCATTGTTCGCGGCGCGAGAGAGAAGGGGCTTGATATTCCCGCCGCAGATTCATTCAAGGCGGAACCCGGTTTCGGTATCGAAGCCGATGTCGAGGGCCATAAGGTCCAGGCCGGTGCTGACCGTTATATGGAACGCCTAGGCATCGACCTGTCGTCCGTTAGGGAACAGGCGGCGGCATTGGGGGAACAGGCAAAAACGCCCCTTTACGCCGCCGTCGACGGCAACTTAGCTGCCATCATCGCCGTCGCCGACGCGCTTAAGGAGGGCAGCGTCGAGGCCATCAAGGCCCTGCAGGCCCTCGGCTTGGAAACGACCATGCTGACCGGTGATAACCGGCGCACCGCCGACGCCATCGCCGGGGATATCGGCATCGATAGGGTCATGGCCGAAGTCCTGCCCGACCAGAAGGCTGATGAAATCAAGCGCCTGCAAGCCGAGGGCAAAAAAGTCGCCTTCGTCGGCGACGGCATCAACGACGCGCCGGCACTGGCCCAGGCCGATGTCGGCATCGCCATCGGCACCGGTACCGATATCGCCATGGAGGCCGGGGACGTTGTTCTAATGTCAGGCGACCTGCGAGGCATCGTCAATGCGACGGCGCTGTCCCGGCGTACGCTGAAAACAATCCGGCTCAACTTTTTCTGGGCCTACGCCTACAACGTGGCGCTGGTCCCCATTGCCGCCGGCGTCCTTTACCCCTGGATGGGGGTGTTGCTGTCGCCGATGCTGGCCGCCGCCGCCATGAGCTTTTCCAGCATCTTCGTTGTCACCAATTCACTCCGGCTGCGGGGATTTCGTCCGCAACTGGCCGATACATGATAGGAGTACCACCATGAACATCGGCGCCGCCGCCGAAGCCACCGGCGTTCCCCCAAAGACGATCCGGTACTATGAAAGCATCGGCCTGATTCCGCCGGCGACAAGGGCCGAAAACGGCTATCGGCATTACACCGGTTTTGACATCGAAACCCTGAAATTCATTCAGCGAACGCGGCATCTTGGGTTTTCAGTCAAGGACGTCGGTGGGCTTTTGGCGCTATGGCACGACAAAGATCGGACCAGCGCCAGCGTCAAGGCTTTGGCGCTCAACCATATTTCCGACGTTGAACAACGGATTCAAGAACTGGACACCATCCGCAAGACTCTCATTGACCTGACCGAACGGTGCCACGGTGATGACCGGCCAGAATGTCCGATCCTCGATGAGTTCGCGACAAGCGATTAATGTTTTAAAATCAAGATTTTGTGGACTAAATTGCTAGAAATACCGTGTTGCACTCCTAGTGTTATTATGTCCCGGTTAATCCCTTGTTTTAACTCGTTTTACCGATTTGTGCCTTTTGTATAGACAAAATGAATGCAACACGGCTGCAACACGGCGAAGTATATTGTTCTAATTTTGTTATCACCGCCGACATAAACAAACCGGACCTCGAAGCTGCTCGATAGAATAATCGCTTCGTATTATAGGAAACCACCTTACCCGGTTGGGCAGTTAGTAAGTGGTGGAAAAATCTGACAACACCAAACTAAATGCATGTATTTGCTATCGACGAGACCCGGCTTTTCCAACTAAACGCCGGACCCGAAGGCCCGGCGAGTTTCATAGGGAGAGCCAGAGGGAGGGGAGGAGCCCCTCTGGCATGATCATCTGATTAAATCCTGCAGCCGCATGCAGTGATGCTGATCACTTTCCCAGTCCCCGTCGTCTTTTTTGCACGCGACCAAAACCAGCTTCTTAGATGACCCATGGCCATCAACCTCAATCAGGCGGCAGGTTTTTCCAGCTACCGAAAATTCCCCGAGGATATTCAGAGATTTTTTTGATCGGCCAAGAGAGGCAAGGGGCTTGGCCAAGGGGTTTCTGTTGGTGACTCTCTCAGCCATGTTCAAGAAACCCTGACCTTCCAACTCGGGATGGCGGTTACGAGTACGGTGGATCCGGTTGAAGACGTTGCTTTTAGGTTTTTCCGGAAGCAAACTTCACCGCTTCTTCGGCCGCCCGGATCAAGGCCTGGGCCTTGTTTCGGCTTTCCTGGTATTCGCTTTCAGGGTCACTGTCCGCGACCACGCCGCCGCCTGCCTGTACGTACAGGGTCTCATCCTTGATGACAGCGGTGCGTAACGCAATGCAGGTATCCATGTCGCCGTTAGCGCCAAAATAACCGATGCAGCCTGCGTATACGCCACGCCGTTCCGGTTCCAGCTCATCGATAATTTCCATGGCCCGAACTTTCGGCGCACCGGAAACCGTGCCCGCCGGAAATCCGGCCAGCAGCGCGTCGATGGCGTCGCAGTCAGGGGCCAAGACGCCCTCAATATTAGAGGCGATATGCATCACGTGGGAGTAGTACTCGACAATGAACTGTTCGGTGACCTTTACCGTGCCGACTTCGGCCACCCGACCGACATCGTTGCGGCCTAGGTCAAGCAGCATCAAATGTTCCGCAATTTCCTTAGGATCAGATAACAGATCCTTGACCAGGGCCTCGTCCTCTTTGGCCGAAGCGCCTCGCTTGCGCGTTCCAGCTAGCGGCCTCAGGGTAATTTTTCCGTCACGCACCCGTACCAGAATTTCGGGACTCGAACCGACCACAGAAAAATCACCAAAATCGAGGAAAAACAAAAACGGCGACGGATTTAATCTTCTCAAAGAGCGGTAAAAGGCGAGAGGGGGCAAGGTAAAGGGCATTCTGAAACGTTGCGATGGGACGACCTGAAAGGCATCCCCGGCATGGATATACTCGACCGCCTTTTTCACCATCCCGTGAAAACCCTCGCGGGTCATGTTGACCTCCGGTTCGGAGTGTATGTGGTCATCCTGAGGCTTTTCCGCCTGGGCCGGTGGCGGGGTTTCAAAATCACTGACAACCTCGGCCAAGCGCCCTTGGGCCGCCTTATAAGCTTCCTCTGCACTTACGGACGGGTTTGGCCACACCGGTGAAATGATCGTGAGATTGTCTTTCAAAGAATCAAAAACGGCCATCACTGTCGGCCTTAGGAATATGCTGTCAGGCACACCGATAACATCGGTGTTGTCATCAGGCAGCTTTTCGATCAGCCGCACCATGTCATAGGCCAAATAGCCAACTAAACCGGACGCCATCGGCGGCAGTTCGTCGGGTATATCAATCCGCGATTCCCCAACCAGAGCACGAAGCGATTCAATCGCGCCGGAGGTTTCCGAAACAGGGCAGGGGGTAAAGGCCTTAGGGTCGTCTGGCACGGTGCGGTTGATTTCAGCTCTGTCACCGAAGCACCGCCAAATAATATCAGGCCGCAAACCAATAAAGGAATACCGCCCGCGGTTGGCGCCGCCTTCAACGGATTCAAGAAGAAAACTATTGGGTTGGCCCTGAGCCAGTCTCAGCATCGCTGAAACCGGGGTCTCCATATCAGACACCAACGTCGACCACACGACCTGCGACGGGCCTTGGCCTTCCGCACCATAGGTATCAGCGAAGGCAGAAAATTCTGGGTAGATTTGCACGGTTTGGCTCAGCGGCCCCGACCGGGTCTCCGGCTACCACCTACTCCGGAAAGAAATAATCCATCGATGGCTTGACGGTTGACGGTAACGCCATAACGATCCCGCAAGCCCCCCGCTAATTGGGTAAAGATATCCTCCTGGAGCGCTAGGCCAAGTTGGTCGGAAATTTTATCGAGTCCTTCTTTATCGGCAGCGGGAACAGCAGTGGTGACTTCCTTAAGTCTACCGACGGCGTAGCCGGAACCAGAACGAGCCATAGCTGCTTCGCCTTTGGAAAGAGAAAATATTTTATCGACCAACGGCTGAGGCAAACCACCGGAATTCTTTCCCGGCTGGCGAGTCAAGGCAGGGGACGTCATGATTTCAAGTCCCATTTCGGAGGCGATGGCATTTAGCAAGGTGCCGCTATTAACCCGGGCGACAATTGCCGTTGCGGCTTGTTTAGATTTTTCAGCACGCTTTTCATCCTTCCATGCCTGGATAACCTCGGCCTTTATGGTATCCAATGGCTTCAGTACCGGTGCAGTGATGCCATCCACCCTGAGAACAAAATATCCATCATTTCCGGTTTCGCTCAACGGACTTTCCGCGCCTTCTTCCGTCGAAAAGGCGATGCCGATAAAATCACCGCCAGGAAGGTTCGAAATGGGCTTGCTGTCCTTGCCTTTCCCACTTCTATCAACGGCGTCGAATTTGACGACTTTTAAATTCAACTGACTAGCGGTTTCCTCCAGCGTAGCGCCGCCACCGAGAGAATCTTCCAATTTGTTGGCTAATTCAAACAGGCTGTCGATCGCCTTTTCCATGGCGATGTCCTTTGTGAGTCTATCCTTAACCCCATCAAAGGTTTTGGTGCCACCCAGTTGGATCCCGTTAACGCTGAATACGTGCCAACCTAACGGGCTTTTTTGTGGTGCGCTGCTTTCGCCCGATTTCAGGGCAAAAACAGCATCGGTTAATTCGGGGAAGGGCATATCGGCTCGACCCACCCTGCCAAGGTCAATAGCGGTCGCATCCATCTTGGCGATTTCCATAGCCACGGCGGCAAAATCCCGGCCCTGGGACAAAGCTTCGCTCGCCCGCTTGGCATCCGCCTCTTCGGCGACGATCATCTGTTTGACGTTGCGAGTTTCCGGGGTTGTAAACTCATCCACCCGGGCCTCATAAGCCTCTTTGACTTCATTGTTGGCAACCAAAATTTCCCCGGCCAAATCAGCAGCATCCAGCCGGACCACAGACAAAGCACGGTATTCAGGCGCCGTAAAAAGACTAGCCTTATCCTTGTGGTAACCGATCAGCGTCGGCTGGTCCGGTTCGGAGATTTTTTGTTGGGTGCTGTCGGAAACAACAATCGTTTCGGCAATCCTTTTTTCCTGCCGGTGCCGATATACGGAATCGACCAACATTTTCGGTGCCGTCTTGGAAGTAAAGCTGTCCAGCAATTGATTGTTGCTCAATTCCCCACGGATGGCGGCGATATAGCGGGCCTCGGTCATTAAATTTTCATTTAGGAACCGCTGGAATCGTGCCTGATCGAAACTTCCAAAAGCCTGGAAACCCGGCGTATTACGAATTTCTTTACTGACCAAATCGTCGCTGATCTCAATCCCCATTCCTTGGCTGGCGAGACGAAGTGCAGTGTCATCGATTTGCCGTTGCACAACAGATTCGACGATGCCCAACGCCTTAGCCTGATCAACAGTGAACTGATTACCGAACATGGGACGAAGACGCCTGATCTGCCTACGAACCTCGTCCCTAATCACATCTTCGTCTCCTTCAAGACTGCCGACTTCAAAGATTGGCGATGCGCTTGAAGTGGCCAGGGTGAACATGTCTTCGATACCCCAGACGGCGAAACTGACGACGAGCAAACCGGCCAGAATCTTGACAACGAGAGACTTTGTGTGAGTTCGGATAGCGGTCAGCATGGTGAAACACAATTCTGCTTAGGTCGAAAATGGCTCAAACCCTCCCCCTTAGGCCTAGGCTTAGCCTATGGGCGAAAGTGCGCGGCATCATAGGATTGCGATCAAGGCCCCGCAACCAGGATTTTCGATGTTTAAGCTTCAAGGATAGATATGGTACATATCCGCGTCACGGAGTTATTCTCCGCGCTCAACAAATTTGGAAAAAGTAAATGCCCCAAAACCGCCGCCCTCTCATCGCTGGCAATTGGAAAATGAACGGCCTTAAGGCAGATGGACAGGCGCTGGCCAAGGCCCTTGGCGAACAAATGCGAGCAGAATCAGACCCGGTATTCGACATGCTTGTTTGTCCACCCTTTACCCTTATTGCAAACGTCGGCGAAACCATTGACGGCAGCGGCATAGCCCTGGGCGCCCAGGATTGCCATCCAGCGGACAAAGGCGCCCATACCGCCGACATCAGCGCCGCCATGCTCCGCGACCTTGGCTGCCAATTTGTGATAGTCGGCCACTCGGAAAGGCGGACCGATCACGGCGAAATGGATCAAGAGGTCAAGGCGAAGGCCGAAGCCGCCCAAGCCAGTGACCTCACCGCCATTATCTGCATCGGCGAAACGGAACACCAACGCGACGACGGAAAAACCTTTGACGTCGTTAAAACGCAACTGACAGGTTCGCTACCAAATTCGTCTGATTCATCCAACACGGTGATTGCCTATGAGCCGGTCTGGGCCATCGGCACCGGTCGCACGCCTTCCAATGATGAGGTTCAGGAAGTCCACGCCCTGATCCGCGATGGTCTATCGCAAGCCTTAGGTGACGACCAAGCTGCTGCTGTCCGTGTGCTGTACGGCGGTTCCATGAAACCCGAAAATGCCCGTGAGCTCATCGCATTGCCGGATGTTGATGGTGGCTTGATCGGCGGCGCCAGCCTCAAGGCAGAAGATTTTTGGGCGATCGCCGAAAGTTGTACCTAAGTCATTAAAAGCGCTGGCCATAAGGGGCGGGAGGCATTAAAAAGCCGCTTCAGGACCTGTTTGTCGTCCCCAAGATTCGGTCGGCAATATTGAAAGCCCATCCTTCATGAACTCGATTGTTCTTGTTATCCACTTAATTTTGGCGATCGCCCTTGTCGGCGCTGTCCTTCTACAGAAAAGCGAAGGCGGTGCGCTGGGCATGGGTGGTGGTGGTGGTGGCGGCATGGGCGGCTTCATGACCGGACGCGGCGCTGCCGATCTTTTGACCCGGACGACGGCGATCCTTGCCGCCTGTTTTATGGCCACTTCCATGATTCTTGCGATTCTGGCCGCCGATACCAGAACCCAGGGCTCGATTCTTGACAAACCCCAAGCGGCGCCTTCGGCGCCGGTGAAGCCGACGGGCCCCAGCGTACCCCTGGCTTATTAACGGTTTGTCGCCTTGAAAGGCCGGGAAAAAATATTTTTTGAGGAGGCGGCTGGTTGGCCGCCTCTTTTCTTTTTGCGTTCTGAAATTTTGATGTATTATTCACGTCCATGACGCGGTTCATCTTCATCACCGGCGGCGTGGTTTCCTCACTCGGTAAAGGCCTTGCTTCCGCATCCCTCGGCGCGCTGCTTCAAGCGCGCGGGTTCAAGGTCCGCCTGCGAAAGCTTGATCCCTATATCAATGTTGACCCCGGCACCATGTCGCCTTATCAGCATGGCGAGGTTTACGTCACCGACGATGGTGCTGAAACTGACCTAGACCTCGGCCATTACGAACGCTTTACTGGCGTTTCGGCGCGCCAGAGCGATAATGTGACGACGGGGCGAATCTATTCTGACGTCATCGCCAAGGAACGCCGGGGCGATTACCTGGGCGCCACCATCCAAGTCATCCCGCACGTCACCGACGCCATTAAGAACTTCGTCACCAGCGATCTAGGCGACGAAGATTTCGTACTTTGCGAAATCGGCGGTACCGTCGGCGACATCGAAGGGCTGCCGTTCCTGGAAGCGATCAGGCAATTGCGCAATGACCTCGGTCGCGACAACACCATGTACCTGCACCTGACGCTGGTCCCCTACATTCCCACGGCCGGTGAATTGAAGACCAAACCAACGCAGCATTCGGTCAAGGAACTGCTCAGCGTTGGCATCCAGCCCGATATCCTGCTGTGCCGGGCCGACCGGGAAATTCCCGAAGCCGAGCGGCGAAAGATCGCCCTGTTCTGCAACGTTCGCGAAGAAGCGGTGATTTCGGCGCTAGACGTAAACACCATCTACAACGTGCCGCTGAGCTATCACAATGAAGGGCTGGACGAGCAAGTCTGCCGTCATTTTAAGATCGACACGCCAGCTCCAGACCTCAGCCGTTGGAACCAAATCAGTGATACCGTCACCAAGCCCGAAGGCGAGGTCTCGATCGCCATCGTCGGCAAGTACACGGGTCTCAGGGACGCTTATAAGTCGTTGGCTGAAGCGCTCGACCACGGCGGCATCGCCAATAACGTTGAGGTCGGCACCCAATGGGTGGATTCCGAAATCTTCGAGACCGGCGACGTCCTTTCTCACTTGGAAGGCATCCATGGAATCCTAGTGCCCGGTGGCTTTGGGGAACGCGGCTCGGAAGGCAAAATCGCCGCTGCCCGCTTTGCCCGCGAACGTAAAATTCCCTATTTCGGCATCTGCTTTGGCATGCAGATGGCGGTGATTGAAGCCGCCCGCAACATGGCCGGCCTGAACAAAGCCGGTTCCACCGAATTCGGCCCTTGCGAGCACCCCGTAGTCGGCCTGATGACCGAATGGCTGCAGGGTAACGATCTACAGACCCGCGAGGCCGGCGGCAATCTGGGCGGCACCATGCGGCTCGGTGCCTATCCCTGCGTTCTCGAAAAGGGAACCCGGGTGTATGACATTTACGGCAGCAAGGACGTTTCCGAACGCCACCGTCACCGTTACGAGGTCAACACCACCTACCGTGAAGCGCTGGAGAAGGCCGGCATGAAGTTCTCCGGCATGTCACCGGACGGAATTCTACCGGAAATCGTCGAAATCCCGGATCATCCCTGGTACGTCGGTGTCCAGTTCCACCCGGAATTGAAATCTAGGCCGTTCGAGCCGCATCCGTTGTTCACGTCGTTTATCGCCGGCGCCATCGATCAGTCCCGGTTGGTGTAAATGACCGCCCCCCGCCACATCACCATCGCCGACGTCAAGGTCGGTAACGACCTGCCGCTGGTTATGATTGCCGGGCCCTGCGTCATGGAAAGCCGGAGCCATGCCCTCGATATGTCAGGCGCCTTGGCCGAGATGGCGAAAAACCTTGGCATCGGGCTGATCTACAAAACCTCTTTCGACAAGGCCAACCGAACCAGCGCAACGGGCGAACGCGGGCTGGGCCTGGATGCCGCGCTTCAGGTTTTCGCCGACATTCGCAAGGAAACCGGCCTGCCTGTCCTCACCGACGTGCACGAAGCCGGCCATTGCGCCGCCGTCGCCGACGCCGTTGATGTCCTCCAAATTCCGGCGTTCCTGTGCCGCCAGACGGATTTGCTGGTGGCGGCGGCGAAAACCGGGAAGGCCATCAACGTTAAGAAAGGCCAGTTTTTGGCCCCCGCCGACATGGTCAACGTCGTCGATAAAATTTCCGGCGCCGGCAACGCAGACGTCATGGTCTGCGAACGCGGTGTCAGCTTCGGCTACAACACGCTGGTGTCCGACATGCGATCACTACCGGTGATGGCGCAAACCGGGTGCCCTGTGGTCTTCGACGCCACCCATTCGGTGCAGCAACCGGGCGGCCAGGGGACGTCTTCGGGCGGCCAGCGGGAATTCGCTCCCGTCTTGGCCCGCGCCGCCGTCGCCGTCGGCGTCGCCGCGGTATTTATGGAGACCCACCAAGACCCCGACAATGCACCCAGCGACGGCCCCAACATGATTCCGCTTGATCAATTGCCGGAAATCGTCGAAACCCTTGTCGAATTCGACCAATTGGCGAAAACCAAACCGATTACTATTTAGGCCTGTACGTCATGACCGCCATTACCGACATTTTCGCCCGCGAAATCCTCGACAGCCGCGGCAACCCCACCGTCGAGGTCGATGTGATGCTGGAAAACGGCGCTTTTGGCCGTGCCGCGGTGCCGTCGGGCGCCTCCACCGGCGCCCACGAAGCGGTCGAACTGCGCGACGGCGATAAGGCGCGCTATGGCGGCAAGGGCGTATTGAAAGCCTGTGACGCGGTCAACGGTGAGCTGTTCGACGCGTTGTCGGGCATGGATGCCGAAGACCAGTTCCTGATCGACAACACCATGATCGAACTGGACGGCACCGAAAATAAAGGCCGGCTCGGCGCCAATGCCATCCTGGGCGTTAGCCTGGCTGCCGCCCGGGCCGCGGCGGACGACGCCGAACAACCGCTGTACCGTTTTATCGGCGGCGCCCACGCGCATCTGCTGCCGGTGCCGATGATGAATATCATCAACGGCGGCGCCCATGCCGACAATCCCATCGATATCCAGGAATTCATGATTATGCCGGTCGGCGCGGACACGTTTTCGGACGCCGTGCGCTGCGGCGCGGAAATTTTCCATACGCTCAAAAAGTCGTTGTCGGACGCCGGCCACAGCACCAATGTGGGCGACGAAGGCGGCTTCGCACCTAGCTTGAATAGTGCCACTGAAGCGCTTGATTTTATTATGAAATCTATTGAAGTCTCCGGCTATAAACCGGGCGACGACGTGGTCATGGCGCTGGATTCCGCGTCCAGCGAATTCTACCAGGACGGCAGCTATGAACTGGCCGGGGAGGGTAAATCGTTGGATAGCGCCGGCATGGTCAAGTACTACGAAGACCTGATCGCCAAATTCCCGATCGCCTCCATCGAGGACGGCATGGACGAAGATGACTGGGACGGCTGGAAGATGCTGACCGTCGCCATCGGCGACACCGTCCAGCTGGTCGGTGATGATCTGTTCGTTACCAACCCGACCCGCTTGGCCCAAGGGATCGAAAAGGGCATCGCCAATTCGATCCTGATCAAGGTCAATCAAATCGGCACCCTCTCCGAGACGCTCCAAACCATCGAAATGGCCCACAAGGCCGGGTTTACGACGGTGATCTCGCACCGCTCCGGCGAGACCGAGGACACCACCATCGCCGATATCGCGGTGGCCAAGAATGCCGGCCAAATCAAGACCGGCTCGCTCAGCCGCTCGGACCGGCTGGCCAAATACAACCAGCTGATCCGCATTGAGGACGAACTGGGCCCGGCGGCGCAGTATGCCGGACGGAGCATTTTCGGCTAAATAATCCGCCTGCAAGCCCGGCTATGCCCGGCCGCCGAATGCGACATATAACCATTTGATTTATATTGATATTTAGCCTTTAGGGCTGATATAATTGTCGACATCCGTCTAGAAGGCTTCGTGAGTGAGGCCGATGTCACCGGCAACGTCTTTTAAGGGGCGCGCGAAGGTGATGGCGCGCGTTTCCCCGTCGGCTTCCAGTTGCAGATATTGAATCACGCGTTCCTGGGCCGAGCGAATGTTGCGAATCTCCAGACGCGACCGCAAGCCAATGACCTGCCGGGCCAAATGCGCCATGAAAGCCTGCGCCGCTTGAGGGCTTTCGCTCAGTGCCCGGGAAAGGGCGTCTTTGGGATGGACCTCGATTTCCGTATCCGTGTCGGCGACGGCGTCGCAGTGATAAACCGGCGAAAACAGCGATGCCTCGGAAAACGTATCGCCGTCCTGGGCGACGTGCAGCGGCACGGCGGCGCCATCAGCCAATTGCCGCACCATGCGCACCCGGCCGGATCGCACGGCGAAAATGGCGAAGGTTGTATCACCCTGGCAAAACAGCATTTCTCCTTTCGCCCGCAACATCGACGATCAACGCCTATGCGCCATGCTGGATAAAATCGGCGCGGTACGTGCCAAGCTGCGTTATGTGCATCAGGCCACCCACCTCAAGACCCCGGCGGTTATGTCAAACCGGCAGATCGATGATTACAACCGGCTTCGGG
>PTLL01000063.1 GCA_002938315.1 Alphaproteobacteria bacterium MarineAlpha3_Bin2
CGTTATGCGGCCGCAATTTTATCCAGCATCGCCTCGGCGCCGGTCGCTTCGGCTGTTGGGGGATCTTCGGTGGCAATATCCTTGACGACACCGTTTTCGACAATCATCGAGAACCGCTGACTACGCATTCCCAGTCCACGCTCAGTCAGGTCCAGTTCCAGACCCGTGGCCTTGGCAAAAAGGGCACTACCATCCGCCACCATCCTCACCCGGCCTTCGACGTTTTGATCCATTCCCCAGGCGGTCATGACAAAGGCGTCATTGACGGAGATGCAGATGATGTCATCGACTCCTTTTTCACGCAACGCGTCGGCGTGTTGGACATAGCCGGGCAGATGGCTGGCCGAACACGTCGGCGTAAAGGCGCCGGGAAGCCCGAATAGGGCCACAACCTTGTCTTTGAATAATTCGTCAGTGGAGATTGCCTGTGGCCCGCCGTCTTCTCCCATGACGAAAAGGTCCAAGCTCGGAATGGTGTCGCCGATTTTTATGGTCACGTGTCTCTCCCTTATAAAATGCTTCCCAGAGGTTCACGACAATATGGGAACTGGCTCAGGAAAGCTCAAGACCAGATGCAGTTTATGGGCTAGGATTTAGGCCCTCCGCCTAAGCGATTGGCCGGTGTCCTCATCGAACAATTCCGTTAATTCGCTCATCATGGTGCCGCCCAATTCCTCGGCGTCGATCAAGGTCACCGCGCGGTGGTAATAACGAGTCACGTCGTGGCCGATTCCGATGGCCGTCAATTCGACATCGGAACAGGTTTCGATCCAATGGATGACTTCACGTAAATGGCGCTCAAGGTAATTGCCGGGATTGGCACTCAGCGTCGCGTCATCGACCGGGGCGCCGTCGGATATCACCATCAGGATGCGCCGCTGTTCGGGTCGGCTGAGCAGCCTTTGGTGGGCCCACAACAATGCCTCGCCATCGATGTTTTCCTTTAACAACCCTTCGCGCAGCATCAGCCCAAGATTCTTGCGGGCCCGGCGCCACGGGGTATCGGCGCTTTTGTAGACAATATGGCGAAGGTCGTTGATCCGACCGGGATTTTTGGGCTTATCGTCATTGACCCATTGTTCTCGGGCCTGACCGCCTTTCCAGGAACGGGTGGTGAAGCCGAGGATTTCAACTTTGACGCCGCACCGTTCCAGAGTGCGCGCCAGGATATCGGCACTAATCGCCGCGACGGTGATTGGCCGCCCGCGCATGGAACCGGAGTTATCAATCAGCAGCGTTACCACAGTGTCCCGAAATTCGGTGTCGCGTTCGAGTTTGAAACTCAACGGGTGAACAGGGTTGGCGATAATCCGTGCGAGGCGACCAGAATCCAACAGTCCTTCTTCAAGATCGAAGTCCCAAGACCGGGTCTGCAGGGCCATCAGTCGGCGCTGCAGCCGGTTGGCCAGCCGCGACACCACGCCCTGCAAGTGGGAGAGTTGTTGGTCAAGCTGATGTCGGAGCCTTTCCAATTCATCCGGCTCACAAAGGGTTTCGGCTTCAATGACCTCATCGAAAGCGGTCGTATAGGCCCGGTAGGCGTTGCCTGGGGAATAATCGTTGATCATCCATGGCTTATCCCATTGCGAGGGGCCGGCGGGTTCTTCGTCTCCTTCGCCGGCCATGAAATCATCACCGTCGCTGTCACTGCCTTCACCATCATCGATCATTTCGCCTTCGCCGCGCTCGCCAGCCATGCTGCCGTCCGCTTCCATCTCAGATTCGCCGCTGTCATCCTGATCTTCACTGGCGTCATCGGCGTCGTCATCCCGGTTATCATCTTCTGAATCGCTGGGGGTGGCCATATCATCGACCAAGTCCAGGGCCTCAATCACCCCTGCCACTTGGGTGGCGAAGGCTTCCTGGTCATTGGCCATTTTCGCCAATTTGCTGATTTCCCGGCCAAGCCGTTTGTCCAGCCATTGGCGCCAAGTATCGACCATGGTTTTAGCCGCTTCTGGTGGGGCCTTGCCGGTTAGGTGCTGGCGCGCCAACAGGCCAAGAACGTCGGGCAGATCGGCCTCCTTGCGCTCGGTAACACCGGCATAACCTTTCGCCCGGCATTTCTCTTCCAAAAGTGCATCCAGATTTTCGGAGACACCGGCAAGTCGCTGGGCGCCCAGGCTTTCGCAACGGACCTGTTCAATGGATTCGTAGATGGCACGGGCTTCTGCGCCTTGCGGGGCATGGCGCTGATGAATGGTATCATCGTGATAACGGAGCCTCAGGGCCAAGGCATCTGAAATCCCACGCAACTTGGTGATCGCTGCCTTGTTGACTTGCGGCGGCGGCGCCGGAAGGTGGACAGTTTCCTCACCGAGAGAGGCGCCCGCGTGGCCGAATTGAATGGCGGTGTCTTTGTGCTTGGCGATGGCCTTACAGGCTGCGGCGGTCACCCGTTTTAAAAGATCGGAAGTGGGTTCTGCCGATGACAAGGGCTACATCCTAATTGGCTTCTTGGATAACGGATTCCGGCAATTCCTGACCCATGCAGCGCTGATAATATTCGGCGACCACGCTACGCTCGACTTCATCGCATTTGTTGAGAAAGGTCAATCGGAAGGCGAATGCCGTATCCCCGAAAATTTCGGCGTTTTCGGCCCAGGTCATGACCGTTCGGGGCGACATGACGGTTGAAATATCGCCGGCCATGAACCCCGCGCGGGTCAGATCGGCGACCTCAACCATGGCGCTGGCTTTTTCGCGGCCTTCTTTGGAATTATAGGACGGCACCTTGGACAGGACGATTTCAAGTTCCTTGTCATGGGGCAGATAATTCAGCGTCGCCACCACGTTCCAACGGTCCATTTGGCCCTGGTTAATTTGCTGGGTGCCGTGATACAGCCCTGTGGTGTCTCCCAGGCCGATCGTGTTGGTAGTGGAAAATAGACGAAAATATGGATTTGGACGGATCACCCTGTTTTGGTCCAGCAATGTCAGTTTGCCGTCGACCTCCAACACCCGCTGGATGACAAACATCACGTCGGGGCGCCCGGCGTCATATTCATCGAACACCAAGGCGGTGGGATTTTGCAGCGCCCAAGGAAGCATGCCTTCACGAAATTCGGTCACTTGTTGGCCGTCGCGTAAAATAATGGCGTCTTTGCCGACAAGATCAATGCGGCTGATGTGGCTATCCAGGTTGACGCGGATGCAAGGCCAATTAAGACGGGCTGCCACCTGCTCGATGTGAGTGGACTTGCCGGTGCCATGATAGCCTTGAATCATGACACGCCGGTTGAAGGCGAATCCAGCCAGGATTGCCAAGGTCGTGTCATGGTCGAAACGGTAGGCGTCGTCAATGTCAGGCACATGGTCTTCGGGCTCGCTGAACGCAGGAACCTCCATGTCGCTGTCGATACCGAAAATTTGACGGATGGAAACTGTCATATCCGGCGCTTGCTGAGATAAATGGCTGTCCGTTTCTATGGTCGCGGATGAGGTCATGTCTTGAATGTTCCAGAGTGTGCCCAACCGAAAACGGTTATTGGCTTTATTTGGGATAAACGGTGTGGAGAAATAAGGACGTAAGTTATACGAGAGGGCCCGTCAAGAGGCCAGCATTTCCATAATAATTTGATAGGCTTCGTTGATTTCCTTAATTTTTTCCTCGGCCGCTTTGTCGCCGCCGTTGGTGTCAGGGTGATGTTGTTTGACCAGTTCCTTATAGCGCGATTTGGCGGCTTCATTATTGACCGGGCCTGAGAGGCTGAAAACCGCGACGGCCCAGGCTTGGCGGGTTCCTGGTTTAGCGTGCCCGTCGGGTGGGCGGGTGGCGCCACCAGCCGAATTCCATTCAGGACCGAATTCTCCTAAGTTGTCGATTACATCGTCGGGCGTGACATTTCCTCCGAGCGGCCAGGACGGCCGGTGCCAAACCGTGTCATAGCGAACATCGGCTTCGACCTCGGCGTCACTCATGCCGGCGTAGTAATTCCAACCCTTGTTATATTGACGGACATGGCCGAGGCAGAACCAGTGATAGGTTTCGATTTCTTTTCTGGATTTCGGTGCCCTATGCCGGCCCTCGTCACGGCAACCCGGCCAGTCACAGCAACGGATATCGGGATCCTGGGCTCCGAAAATTTCCGGAGTATGTAAGTTCAAAGAGCTTCCCATAACCGCGAAACTATGGGCGATCGAAACGATTGTGACAAGCGGTGAGGTGAAAATTTCGGCCTTGACCCCTTTGTTTTCAATAACTTAGTAAAAATTCAATGGTCTGGGGCAATGGTCGGATTCTATATATGTCTCAAGTTTGTGATTCTTTATATTTTTTCTAATTCCCTAAATAAAAACCGATTGGGATGATTCCCCTAATCTATGCACATCTATCTACTTGCTATACCATTGTATTTTTACGAAAGTGGTGTACCAAAATGAAAGCTGCCCAGAAATTAATTATATAAACAGCTATAAAGAGTATAAACGGATTTCTTGAGGCTTAGGAAAGGTTGCTAAAATCCGTCGTGATTTTAACAGTACCGGTTGATAATCGGCTGGGAATAATGGGGGTTTGTGCCAAAACCGAATATCGAAAAATCGTATCTTTCAACGAAATTTTTTTCGGAACAGCATGAAAGCAAATTTGATCAGCAAAAATGTAACGATTAATGGTCGTAGGACATCTCTCCGCCTTGAGCAGACAAGTTGGGAGGCCATGGCCGAAATTTGTCAATGTGAAGGCATGACCTTCACGAGTTGTGTTCATTGATCGATAATCGCCGCGAAGGCTCCAGCCGGACCTCGGCAGTACGGGCCTTCATTGTCTCCTATTATCGTGCCGCCGCAGCAGAGTACGGTGCCCTTCAAAAGGGAATTGTCTCGACGGTTTTGCCGGGACTCGCCGCCCGCGGTTAGGGTCAGGTGGGGAAGGCAAACAGGCCGTTCAAGCTTCTTCGTAAAAATCGGGCCATTGCCTGCGGACGATATCGCTGTTTTGGGCATAGGCATAGCAGGTGTTTATTTGCGGTGGCTTTTTACCGGGTTTGGCCGATTTACGGCGTTCTTTGGCCGCGAATATGGTTTGATGAGCGGTCACCGCAACCGGTCCGCACAAAAGGTCTGTGATGTGCGTGCAGCCTTTGGTGCCCCCTAAACATTTTATCACACCTCGGCGCCAGCCCGGCATGATGGCTAACCCCTCCAGTGCCTCCAGGGAAGAAACAATGTCGCCGCATATACTGTAAGGCGAGGCATCGGTGGAGGCTTCGGCCTTGTGAACCACCATTTCGTCGTCAAGCGTCAGCCGGACCCACATGTGGTGAACCGGATCACCGGCGGCAACGCCATCCCGGTCGACGTTATCGAAGGAATAGGTTTTGGTATCGATGATTTCTGCTTCGATGTCCCATAACCCGTCTTCTCTTTGATACCCCTTGCATTGAATATCGCGGGTGTGAAGATGGTTGCGGGGATTGGGTTTACTCAGCGCCATGGCGGCTCGTCCTTTTTACTCCATTATGGTCGAAATATCAGGCCCCGCCTTTCGGCGGGAGCCACCAAAGGGAAGCCGCAATATCGGTATCAGGCGCCGTAACGGTCGCCGAAAACAAAGGCTTCAGTTTCCTTTATGCTTTCCTCAAGTGAGGATTTTGCCGCTTTATAGAGATCG
This sequence comes from Alphaproteobacteria bacterium MarineAlpha3_Bin2, assembly GCA_002938315.1. Lineage (GTDB taxonomy): Bacteria > Pseudomonadota > Alphaproteobacteria > Rhodospirillales > Casp-alpha2 > Casp-alpha2. The sequence continues at coordinate 5,615 of PTLL01000063.1, forward strand.
CGTATGGAGACCATGCCGACGCATTTTTCTCCGTCGATCACAGGTAGATGACGGAAATGACGCGACAGCATCATTTCCAGGGCGTCACCGGCTGAATCATCAGGCGATAAGGTCTCCGGGTTTTCAGTCATGACGTCGGCAATTGGCGTTTCCTTGGGGTCAAGCCCCTTGGCGACGACGCGGCGGGTCAAGTCGCGTTCGGTTATGATTCCCGAAACTTTGTTATTGTCGTCAACGATGACGATGGCGGCGATATTGGCACTGGTCATCAGTGATGCAGCCTCATATGCGGTGCTGTCTTGTTTGAGTGAACTGATGACCTGTTGCTTGATAATGTCGGGCATTATCTTGCGTTGCATGGTCCCATCCCCTTTAACAATTCAATCCCTAGAACAAAATTTTTACAATTTTAGAACCAGCTAGGGGGGGGCACGCAAGAGGGTTAGGGAAAGGCACAAGATTACAAGGCCTAAGCAAATCAATAGTTTTTATAAGGTTAAACAGAATCAGCTGTTTCCGTGTACGGTGTCAACCGAATGGTGGTTATTTGGTGATGATGCCGACGGACGATTTCGAAGCGGAAACCGTGGAACAGAAACCGTTGGCCGACTTCCGGAATACGCCGTGATTCATGCAACACCAAACCGGCGATGGTGGCTGCTTCTTCATCGGGAAGGTTCCATTCGAATTCACGGTTAAGGTCGCGAATCGTCACTGCGCCGTCGATAAGATAACTGCCGTCCGACCTGGGCGTGACGCCGGTTGGTGAAACGTCGTGTTCGTCGTCAATATTGCCAACAACCTCCTCGATAATGTCCTCAAGCGTTACCACACCCATAAGGCTTCCGTATTCGTCGATCACTAGGGCGAAATGCTCGCGGCGCTGTTTGAAGGCTTCCAATTGGTCAAGAAGCAGCGTCTGTTCGGGAATAAACCAGGGCGGGGTGGCCAATGCCGACACGTCCAGGCCACTAAGATCGGCGCCGCGGGTTCGCACCTCACGTAACAACGCCTTGGCGTGAAGGATGCCGATGATGTTGTCAGCATCGTTTTGCCATAAGGGCAAGCGGGTGTAGGGACTTTCCAGGACTTCAGAGATGACCTGTTGGGGCGGAAGACTGGCGTCGATGGCAGTCACACTCTTTCGGTGAATCATGATCTCGCCGACCTGGACCTCACCCAGATCGAGAACGCTTCGAAGCATGGCGCGTTCTTGTTTGACGGTTTCGGTTTTGCCGGCGTGAAGTTCGATGGCCCCTCTTAATTCTTCAGCACCCGTTCCGAAGACCTGTTCGGCGTGAAAATCAACGTCGAAGATCTTAAGGATGCCCCGAACAACGGCATTAATAGTCGCCGTCACGGGAGTCAGAACACAGACCAGGGCCTTAACGGCGTGGGCGACGGAGAGCGCCGCCTGATTGGCGTTCCTGATGGCATAGGTTTTCGGCAAGATTTCGGCGAAGATAAGAATCAACAGAGTCATGGCGATGGTTGCATAGGCAACCCCTGAGTCGCCAAAGGTGGTGATCAACATGCTGGTTGCCAACGCCGAGGCGAGGATGTTGACCAAGTTGTTGCCAAGCAATAAGGCCCCGATCAGCCGTTCCTTTTGATCGTGAAGGCGATTAACGATTTCAGCGCGATGATTGCCGGTTCGCGCCAATTGGTGCATCACCGGTTTCGAAGCGCCAGTGAGGGCGGTTTCCGATCCTGAAAAAAAGGCCGACAGGACCAACAGCGAGACGATTACAATAAGGGTTGTGAACATGGCTTTACCAAATAGTTTCAATAAGTTGTAATTTTTTTTAGGCTTGGCGCCCAGCCTTTTCAGACCCGCCGCGCCGGCCAGAGCAATTGTGCTCAGGCCTTGAGATAGTCTTCGAGGACAGCGACGACGTCGGTCATTTCGACTTCATCGGTGATGAAGCTATTTCCAATGCCGCGGGCCAGAACGAAAGTCAGTTTCCCTGCAGTAACTTTCTTGTCCTGGCCCATCAGATCGATGAGTTCCTCCGCTGACCAGTCGTTTTCAATAAGGCCATGAAGATTGACAGGCAGGCCAGCGTTTTCCAAGTGGTTACGAACACGGTCTCGGTCTTCTGCCGGGCAAATGCCCATTCGAACCGATAAATCAAAGGCCATCACCATTCCGATGGCGATGGCTTCTCCATGAAGGAGTGCGTCGCCATAACCGGTTTTGGCCTCCAGGGAATGACCAAACGTATGACCAAGGTTGAGCAGTGCCCGGGCGCCTTGTTCGGTCTCATCCTCAGAAACGATGGCCGCCTTGGCCTTGCAGCTGGTCACAACGGCGTGTTGGCGTGCATCCGCGCCGTCTTCGTCCTTGCCGGCGATAACCTGTTGGCCATTGGAATCCAACCAAGCGAAGAATTCGGCATCATTGATAAGGCCGTATTTTACGACTTCTGCGTAACCGGAGCGGATTTCGCGCGGCGACAGGGTTTCCAGAGCGCCGATATCGGCTAAAACAAGGCGGGGCTGGTGGAAAGCGCCGATCAGGTTCTTGCCCTGTGGCATATTGATACCCGTCTTACCGCCGACGGAACTATCGACCTGAGACAGCAGGGTCGTTGGTATCTGAACAAAGTCCAGTCCGCGCAACGTAATTGCCGCTGAAAAGCCGACAAGGTCACCGACGACGCCGCCGCCAAGTGCGATCAGCATTGTCGAGCGCTCAACTCTTGCATCCAAAAGCCGTCCCGTCAGATCCTCGGCGTGGGCGTAGTCTTTGGTTTGTTCGCCTGCATCCATGACGATGCTTTGATGGTCGATCCCGGCAGCGTTAAGGCTGGACTCCAGGGGGGAGAGACAATACTTTTCCACATTTTTATCGGTAATGACAATCGCCCGCGGGTGCCTCATGAGCGGGCTTATAAGCTCGCCAGCCATGGTCAGCAATCCGTTGCCTACATGAATGTCGTAACTGCGTCGGCCGAGATCCAAGCTTAACAGTGTTTGTTCGGAACTCATGATTAGCTTTCCTGACCGGGTTGGATTTTATCCTTTAGGGCGTTCATAACTAGCTTGGCCGTTGCGTTGGGTCCTTCATCGGTGGAATCGATGACTATATCCGATTCGGCGTACACGGGACCGCGTTCAAGGATCAACTTCCCCAGGATGGCCTTGTGGTTTTTGTTTTTCAACAGTGGCCTTCCGCCCCGGCGCCGGGTGCGTCTGACCAATACGTCCAAATCGGCACGTAACCAAACCGAAATTCCGTTGGAGGAGATTAAGGCCTGAATTCGAGGATTCATAAAGGCCCCGCCGCCGGTTGCCAGAACCCGTGGCCCTTCCTGCAATAGACGCGAGATCACCCGTTCCTCGACATCGCGAAATGCGTCCTCGCCGTATTTATCAAATATATCCTCAATCGAGCACCCAGCGACCTTGCAGATTTCTTCGTCGGCATCGGTAAAGGGGAAATTCAGGATTTCTGCCAGTTTGCGCCCGACACTGGTCTTGCCGGCCCCCATGAGACCGACAAGAACGATGGATTTTTCCGATGGCCATGATGGTTCTGGCGTCATTCCGGACAAGGGATGTATCTCCAGACGCAGGGTCGTTGAAAGCGAGAGCCCAAGCCGATAGACTCACGTCTCATGTGTTGCCGAAAAATTGCCATAGTCGAAACTTAGCATAAACAAAATTGGCTGTCGTTAAACCACCAACGACATCATTTGGGTTAAACAATATTAAAACCGGAGCCTACGTTATGAAAAATATTTCCAGGGCAGTGTTTGTTCTTGTTGTCCTGAGTCTGGCCGGGGGCACGACGTTCCTGGTAACATGGGATATTCCTGCTCCCGTTAAAAAAGTCGAAAGAGTCTTTCCTGATGACCGGTTCCCACGCTAGTCAATCCAGCCGCTGGGCGGTCCTGGCGGTTCTTGCGCTGGCGGTTTGGGGGTCCTCCGCCCAAGCCCAGCAAACCCCACCTATTCAGCTGGCGCCGCAAAAGTTGGCGCCACCGACGGCAACAGCGCCTAAAATTGTTGCCCCACCCGTCGCCACAGCAGACCAGGCAACGGCGCCTGAGAAAACCAACAACCCAGCTGGGACTGGGGGTGTGCAAGTCGGCAACTTGCAAAATATTGATCCTGATTCGACGGGCATCTTGTCGGAAGCCCAAGGCGGTTTCGGTGCTGAAATGTGGCTGGGAACAGACCGGGCCATTGTCGAAAAGCTGCTTCCACAATTGCCCATAAGCTCTTCTTCGGCGGTGATGCGCGAGCTCATGCGCCGATTGCTGTTAAGCATCGCCCGGGTGCCGGAAGGAAAATCCAGCGGTCTCAGTCTTATAGCGACCCGAATTAAACTGTTGGTCGCCATGGGCGACTTGGTTGCCGTCAATACGCTTCTTAATGCGACGCCAGGGCGCGCCACCAATGCGGAATTGGCGCGCATTGGAACCGAAATACGATTCCTGTCCAACGACAATGCCCGCGCCTGTGCCCAGGCTGGCGGACAAATTAGGAATCAAGATGTTGATTTTTGGCAAAAGGCGTTCTTTTTCTGTCAGGCACTGGCCGGCGAACACGATAAGGCGGCGTTGGGCATTTCCGTGATGCGTGAAACCGGTAATCAGGACGAGATATTCTTTTCCTTGATCGAATCGCTTGCATCAGGGACATCGCCGACACTAACCACCCTGGCCGACCCGACACCCCTACATTTGGCGATGGCGCGGGTGGCGAAGGCGAAACTGCCCAATGATGTCATCTCGTCCAACAGGCCGGGCATTCTCAGGACCATCGCCATCAGCCCCAATGCACCGGTTGAGTTGCGCCTTGAAGCCGCTGAACGGGCAGAGGCCGCCGGCGCTATTCCTGTCGATTTCCTGCGTCAGCTTTATTCCAGCGTTTCTTTTTCTGGAGAAGAATTGGCCAACCCTCTTTCACGGGCCGAAACCGAAGGCGGCCCCATGACCCGTGCGCTTCTCTATCATTCATCGCTGACACAGACCGTTCCGACGGCACAGGCCGAAGTCATGGCTAAGGCGTTATCTTCGGGTCGCGACGAGGGACGATATGCGTCGGTGGTCAGGGTTTTTCTGCCGGTATTAAAAAGCATCCCGCCATCGGCAGAATTGTTGTGGTTCGCCCCGGAAGCGGTTCGCGGGTTGTTGTTGGTCGGCGATACCCTTGCCGCCGAGGCCTGGTTCGCATTGATACGGGCCAGCGCCCTGTTTAATAAGGAAGCCAGTCAAGCCATTGTTCAGCTGATGCCGGTTGTTCGTCTGATGGGGTCTTCTGAAGCGGCTGAATGGAACACAACCCAACTTTCGACCTGGTGGGAAAGCGTTAAAGATCGGAAAGATGCGGTTGCCGATGCGTCTCTTTTGTATTCTCTGTTTGATGCCTTGGGTGAGCCCGTTCCTTCCGAATCCTGGGATAAATTGATCTCCGGAAAGGACCAGAAGATGGTATCCGTGCCCAATCCTTCGCTTTGGTTCCGACTTATTGAGGCAACCGAAGCGGCCAGGAAAGGGGCGCCTGAAACGAAAACCGCCATGGCTTCTGAAACCTCGTCCGATGCAACGTCGGACAGGACCATGGCGCCGCCGCCTAAGATTCAAAGCCGGGTTGCCGAGACCATACTTCTGTCGCTGTTAGCCCTCGGGGAAAACGGCCCCACCGGGGCAAGCCCATTTCTGCTTCGGCAAGTCATTCTCAGCATTCGCGCCGCCGGGTTTGATAAAGAAGCCCGGGCGATGGCGGTGGAAGCGGCGTTGGCCGCAGGCTTGTGAGCCAAAAGGGCCAAACGCAGGCCGCCGCCGGGGCACCGGAATCGGTTCACTTGGAAATTTTTCTGGATAAGTTGGCGTCGGAAGGGGCGGCCAGAAACACCATCGAGTCCTATGGCCGCGATTTGCGCCATTTTTCTGCTTTTACGGGGGCCCGCCAGCGGGCCGTCGAAGACGCCACCCAGACAATCATCCGAAAATATCTTAAGTCTCTATCAGAATCCGGGATGGCGGCGGGAACCAGCGCTAGGCGCCTATCTACGTTGAGGCAGTTTTTCCGGTTTCTGTATGCCGAACGAATTCGCGGCGATGATCCCACGGCCGGTTTAGACAGCCCGCGTCAGGGCAAGCGAATTCCTAAATATCTTAGCGAGGCCGAGGTCGATGGTTTGATGGAGGCGGCCAAGGCAAGGCCGGGGAGGGATGGCCTGAGGCTAGTGGCCTTGCTGGAAATTCTATACGCGACGGGACTCCGTGTATCCGAGCTGGTCGGCTTGCCGCTTTTTGCGCTCAGCCGTGATGGGCTAATGCTGGTGGTTCGCGGCAAGGGAGACAAGGAACGGATGGTGCCTTTAAGCGAGCCGGCCAAGGACGCCATTGAAGACTATTTGGTGGTCCGCGAGACGTTTATCCCTAAGGCAAAGACGTCAGCCGCCAATAATTGGTTATTTCCTTCCAGATCCAAAGACGGCCACCTGACCCGGGCGCGTTTGGCACAGTTGTTAAAGGAAATCGCCGTGGAGGCCGGCCTGGCACCGAACCGGGTGTCGCCCCATGTGCTTCGTCATTCCTTTGCCAGCCATCTTCTCGCCCACGGCGCAGATCTTAGGTCGTTGCAGCAAATGCTGGGCCATGCCGATATCGCAACGACACAGATCTATACTCATGTTCTTGATGAACGCCTAAAGGCGCTGGTCAACGAAGCCCATCCTTTGACAGAGATGCCGATCAAACGCTGAAAAAAGTTTGGACGTTTTAAGTTTTACCCGTTCTCGGCGTTGATGCGTTGGGTCAACCAGGTGGCCGTCCGCAGCAACCTTGCGTCATCACCGCGCCGACTAACCAGTTGCACGCCGATAGGAAGCCCATTGGGGCCCTCCATCAGGGGCAGTGTCACCGCCGGGGTGCCCAGGTATGTCCAAAGGGTATTGAAAATGGGGCTTCCAGTGGCGCCCAATCCGGCCGGCGCCTCGCCTGTACTGGCCGGGGTGATGATCGCATCATAGCGGTCGAACACTCCGTCGAGCCCTGCATTCAGGGTTTCGCGCGTTTCCACCGCCCTGTTGTAATCGACGGCGGTGACCTTTTGGCCGTCCTCGATCATGCTATTAAGAATATCGGTGAGCTTGTCCTTGCCGTGCTCGTAATAACCGGCGAAGCTTTTGGCCAAATCTGCGTTCATGATGTTGCGGTGCATATCGACGACGTGTTCAAAAGGTTCCGGTAGGTCTAAATTGTCGCATTCATCGCCTAAAAGTTCGGTTAGCTCGGCAAATGCCTCTTGCGCTTCCTTGTCGGCATGATCCCAGACCGGGGTTTTGGCGAACGTCAGGGCCGGCGGTACGGGTGGATCTTCAATGGCAATACTGCTCAACGCAGGGCGTGCGCGAGGCGCTGTGTCAGGATCGCCGGAATCGTAGGCGACAAGCACTTCGGCAATCCTGGCTGCGTCCTCGATATTGCGCGCATAGGTCCCGATGGTGTCCAGGTAGCTTGATTGGGCCAGGACTCCGGTCCTGGGGATCAAACCGTGTGTGGGTTTAAACCCGACTACGCCGCAAAAGGACGCCGGCCGGATCATCGATCCATTGGTCTGTGTCCCAATGGCCAGCGGCACCATATAGGAAGCCACCGACGCCGCCGACCCGCTCGACGAGCCGCCGGGTGTGTGTTCAGGGTTGTGGGGATTCTTGGTCTTGCCCGGCCCGAACACCGCCAATTCGGTGGTGACCGTTTTTCCCATGATGACGGCGCCGGCTTCCTTCAACAGGCTGACGACCTTGCAGTCATCCATCGGCTGGCGGCCGGCATTGAGAACGGTGCCGTTTTCCGTCGGCAGGTCCTGGGTATCGAAAATATCTTTAACCCCAACGGGAATCCCATGCAACGGGCCAAGGGCTTCGCCGGCCTGC
>PTLL01000064.1 GCA_002938315.1 Alphaproteobacteria bacterium MarineAlpha3_Bin2
GTCCGCTTTCGGGGGTAAAGCAGACATAATTCAGGGGTTGGCAAAGAGTCCGCTAATAGCCAAAAGCGGACATTTTTCAAACACCGCCCCCTTGAAACCCATCCCCGGCATGCATATGTTCTGTATACGTTCTGTGCTCTTTGACACGGTGAATATGAACAAGGACAAGCCCGGCCTTTAAGGCGCGCGATGGCGGTGCTGCCGCTCGTGCCGGGTCTATTGAAGAATAAAAATAACGGCGGAATATGACAATTCAACAGCCCAAATGTCCACCACACCACCACCCGATGTCCACCCAATGCCTACCGAATTTCCACCGAATGCACACTGAATGCCGACCAATGCCCACCAATGCCTACCTTTTAATTTCAGGCGGGCGCTTAGGGCCAGGTTTTGTGGACTTTGCCCTCCGGCTTGAAGGCGCGGAAGACGAAGGCAAACGTCACGTCATGGACTTCGTCGACGAGACCGTTCTTGGTTTTGCGCTGGACGATAACATTGCCGACGTCGCGGCCTTTGGCGATGGATCGCGTATCCAGGGCGGAATTCTGACCGGGCTCCCAACGAATGACGAGATCTGCTTTTTCGATGCGCCGGTGCTTCCTGAGGACATCGAGAGTCCAGGCCTCGTCTCCGACAACCACCAACCGTGTCATCGCCGGCATGTCTTCGGGCAGCGGGCCGCTGAACAGGAATGGCCATCGGGAGGTGTCTTATCCGACATAGGGGTTGGAGCCATAGCCCCGGAACGAACTGGAGGGATCGAGCACAAGGCCGTCGGGAAACCGTTTCTTAAAACGGCCATAGGCTTCCATCCGGGACGGCAACATCTTTAATTTTTTTTGCCGGTCAATTCGCCGACGATGGCCTCGCCCAGGAACTGTTGCCACCAGCTCTCGGTTTGACGGTCATACATGACCAGGTCGGAATTACGCAGATTGCCGCTGGTGCCGAATTCCAGTTCCATGCCATCAAGCCTGGCGTCGAATACGATCGCCGAATTGCACAGCGGACAATAGGTCACCGTCACCGGAATGCCGCCGACCCTGTCATTGACGATCTCGTGGCTCATCAGGATCCCTAAGGGATAGGCTCTGGCTTCGCCGTTCAGGTGGAGGCTGATGACCGGCACGGTCGATGGAATGTCGACCTTGGAAGCGGCGGTAAAATTCGGTTTGTCGATGGACGGGATGCCGTCCTTGCGGGGTCCGCCGGAAGTTATTTCACTCATATCTACGGACGACTTCGAGAAATCGGTGTTGCTCCAACTCAGGCTTCGCAACAACGACGAGCCGGGAAGCAACCCAGGCATAAACCACCAAACAAGGAAAACAATGACGACGACCCACATCAGGTTTCGAACGGAAAATATATTTCTGAGGAAAGCCATAGACCATTGTCCGCCCGCACCGGCGGTGAAATCAATCCAAGGCATATCACAATGGGGTGAGTGGTATTGAGATGCCTGGCCAAGCAGGATGGGTCGTTACCGGGCTGGCGGGCGCAGAAGAACGCGGCCCAGGATCGCGATAGGGCTCAGTGCAGGTTGCCGGGCAGGTCCTTGATCGCGGCGTCGGTGAGGGCGTCGGACTGGTTGTCTTTGAGTTCCTTGGCCAGGTAATCGCGAGTCGCGTCGAGGGCGACGTCGACGGTCTTGGCGCGGACCAAATCCAAGGCCTGGGCTTCGGCCTGGGCAATCCGGTCGATGGCCTGTTTTTGCCGCCGTTCGAGGGCGGCTTCCAGCTTGTCCCGTTCCTGAACGGCCAGGCGTTCGGCTTCTTCGCCGGCGTGGGCGATGATGGCTTCGGCTTCGGCGAGGGCGTCGCGCTGCTTGCGCTGGTAACTGGCCAACAGGTCCTGGGCTTCCTCGCGCAGCTTTTCGGCTTCTTCCAGGTCACTACGGATTTTGTCGGCGCGCTTATCCAGCCCGGCGGTGAGGAGACGGGAGATCGGCTTCGCCGTCGCGGCGATGAAGATGACAAAGGCGACGGCGGCCCAAAAGGCGGGATCCTGCAAAAATTCCATGAACGCTCCCCCTTCCTAACCTTCAGCCTTCATGGCCTGGTCGACGGCCTTGGCGAGGGTTGTATCATCGGGTTTCTCGCCGGTCAGCTTGCCCAGCGCATCGGCGGCGACGTCAACGGCGATATCGCGGACGTTTTCCATGGCGCCGTCGATGGCCTGTTGGATCCCGGCTTCGCTGTCGGCGAATTTCCGGTTGAGCTCTTCGGTCAGCTCGGCCTCCCGCGCCTCGGCGTCTTCGGTGATTTTCTTAGACGCCGCGCCGAGGATGACCTGCGCTTCGGTGCGGGCCTCACTCATGGCATGTTCATACGCGGCCAGGGTTTCTTCGGCCTCTTTTTTGGCGTCGGCGGCCCGGTCCAGGTAATCCTCGATGCGTTTCTGGCGGGCTTCCAGGGAATTGGCGATGCGCGGCACGGCTATCTTCCACATGATCAGGAAGAGGGCGATGAATGTCACCACCAGCCAGAAGACCTGCGGCAGGTAGGTGGAAAAATCGAGTTGAGGCATGGCGTTATCCCGGACACCGGGGACCGGCCTTAACCGGCCCCGTGGGGTTCCAAAAAGGCTTGGTTAACCGAACAGGATGACCAGGGCGATGACCAGGGCGAACAGCGCGATGGCTTCGACCAGGGCAAAGCCTAACATGGTCATCGGGAAAACCGCCGCCTGTGCGGCCGGGTTGCGGCCAACCGCCTGGATGAAGGAGGCGAAGATGGTGCCGATGCCAATACCGGAACCGACGACGCCGATCACGGCGAGTCCGGCGCCTAGAAATTTGGCTGCTTCGATATCCATAGAGAGATTCCTTTCTTTTTTCGAATTCAGTGAATTGGTTTCAATTAGTGCAAATGCAATGCGTCATTAAGGTACAGACAGGTCAAAATGGTAAACACAAAGGCCTGCAGAAGCGCGATGACGATTTCCAGCCCGGTCAGGGCGACAATAAAGGCGAGCGGGAACACCCCGAACATCCCCAGCGACACGACAAAGCCGGCGAACACCTTCAACAGGGTATGGCCCGCCAACATGTTGGCGAACAGCCGAACGCTCAGGCTGATCGGCCGGGACAGGTAGGAAATGATTTCAATGGGCACCAACAACGGCGCCATCAACAGGGGCACGCCGGGCGGCATGAAAAAGGTAAAGAAATACAGCCGGTGCTTGGCGATGGCGATAATAGTGACGCCGAGAAATACCACCAGGGCCATGGCGAAGGTAACGACAATGTGGCTGGTGAAGGTGAAGCTGTAAGGGATCATGCCGAACAGGTTGCCGACCAGAATGAACATGAACACCGTAAAGATGAATGGGAAATAGGGCCGTCCTTCCTTGCCCACGGTATCTCTCAACAGATTGGCGATGAAAATGTACAGGAGTTCCACCATCGACTGCCAGCGGCCGGGGATCATGGCGTTGCGGCGCATGCCCAGTATCAGGAAGGCGCTGACGACAACCACCGTCAACACCATGAAGGTGGACGAATTGGTAAACGAAATATCCAGTTCGCCGATTTTAATCGGCACCCAGCGTTTTATTTCAAATTGAGCAAGGGGGCTATGACCTGCGGCCAACGTCTTTATTCCTCGTTCCCTGGTTCCTGATCCCGGGAATGTTGCTCCCCGGTATCGCTTTCCTTTTGGTAGCCAACGGCATATCCGAAACCCCTGGCCATTCGATAAACGTTTAAAATTCCGGCAGCGCCGCCAAGAAAAATGAACACCAACATCAACCACGGACGGGTATCCAACCACTGATCCAACAACCAGCCGATGCCCACCCCAATGGCGACGGCAGAAACTAACTCGACACCGACGCGGAAAGCAAGGCCAAGCGCATTTTGTGGGGGCTGATTCTGGTCATTTTTTTTCGATGCCGGGCCGTGGCTACGCGCGCGCGCGTCGCGAAGCCTGGAATCCAGCTTTTCAAGGTCTTGTTCTGGCGGTTGATCGCTCATGGCGAAGCCCTGGGTATTAGGCCGTCGCTCTCAATTCATCGGCGCGTTGAAGGTCCACCGACACCAATTGGGAAACGCCGCGTTCGGTCATGGTGACACCATACAGGCGGTCCATGCGGGCCATGGTCATGCGGTGGTGGGTAATGATAACGAAACGGGTGGTGTCGGTGCGGGCCATGCTCTCGACCAGGGCGCAGAACCGGTCGACGTTGGCATCGTCCAACGGCGCGTCGACCTCATCGAGGACGCAGATCGGCGCCGGGTTGGTCTTAAACACCCCGAACAACAAGGCCAGCGCGGTAAGGGCCTGCTCACCACCGGACAGCAAGGATAGCACTTGCAGCCGTTTGCCCGGCGGGCTGGCCATGATTTCCAGTCCGGCGTCCAACGGATCGTCGGAATCGGTGAGTTCCAGATGCGCCCGGCCGCCACCGAAAAGCTGTACGAACAGGTCTTGGAAATGCTTGTTCACTTCCTCAAAAGAAGCGAGCAGGCGCTTGCGGCCTTCGCGGTTCAATTCGGAAATGCCGCGGCGCAGTTTGTCGATGGCTTTCAGCAGGTCTTCGCGTTCGGAAATCAAGGTGTCGATCTGCTCTTTCATTTCCTCGGCCTCGGCTTCGGCGCGCAGGTTCACCGGACCCATGGTTTCCCGCTCCCTGATCAGGCGATCGACCTTGCGCTCAATCGCTTCCAGGTCGGGCAATTCAACGTCGGGCTTCAGGCCGGAAATCTCAAACAGCTGGTCGGGACGGCAATTGAGACGGTCCTTGATCCGCTCGGCGATGGCCAGGCAGGCCTGCTTGGCCTGTTCGACAAGGCCTTCGGCGCGGACCATGTTTTCCCGGGCCGCCGCCAAATCCGCCTCGGCGGCACGCAGCTCCTTGTCGGCCAGGGCCAGCGCGGACTCGGCCTGGGCCAGGGTGTCGGCCAAGCCCTTGCGTTTTGCTTCGGCCTCATCAAAGGCGCTGAGCAACGCTTGGCGTTGTTCGGAAATTTCGGCGGGTCGGGCGGCCAGGGCTTCCAGTTCCGCTTCCATGGCCTGGCGGCGTTCCTCCAGGAGCTGCAATTGGGCCTGGGCGGTTTCGGTGCGGGTCTGCCACGAGTTTACCTCGGCCTCGATGGCGGCCAGGCGTTGGGCCCGTTCTTCGGCGGCGCGCTCCAGGGTGTCGTGGCGGCTCTGGCATTCCACTTGGGTAGTGCGCAGGCCTGCCAATTCTTCGCGGTTGGCGGCGATCTCCTGCCTCGGCCCGTCGGCGTCGGGAATGCCCGACAGCGTCTCGACGGCGTCGTTGTCCTCAATTTCCAGGTGTTCAAGATCGGCCATAATGGCGACCTCTTGTACCTGCAAGGAGGCCAGCAGGGATAGTTGTCCGGCGGAACGTTCCTTGATCTCGGCGACCTTGTCGCGGGCCTGGCCATAGGCCATGTCGGCGGCGGCGGTTGCGTCGCGGGCGGATTGTTCGGCTTCCCGGGCTTTCACTTCGGCGGCCTTGGCGGCGGTTAGCCGGTCTTCGGCGACGGTGGCGGCAATCTCGGCCTCGGACAGTTTCTCGCGCGCGGCTTTCAGACGTTTGCGTTGTTCCAGGCGGGCTTGGGACGCGGTGATGGCGTCAGCGGTTACCGTATAGCCATCCCAACGCCATAGGCCGCCGGCACGGCTGACCAGGCGTTGTCCTTGGGCCAAATCGGCGGACAGGCGCTGGCCCTGGTCGTCATCATCGACGACCCCGATCTGGGTCAGGCGGCGGCCGAGCGCCTCCGGTGCGCGGACGAAATCGCTTAAAGGCAGGGCGCCCGTGGGCAACGCCGGCGGATTGTCCATGGCGCCCATGGTGCGCCAATGGCTGGGGGCGGCGGCGTTGTCGGATGCCGTCAGGTCTTCGCCCAGCGCCGTCGCCAGCGCCGCCTCATACCCTTCTTCGACGCCAAGGGCATTGAACACCGGCGGCCATTGTTCCTGGTCTTCGGCGTTGAGGACGTCGCTTAACGCGCCGACTTCGGCCTGTAGGCGGGTCGCGGTCGCCGCGGCGGCGTGCGAACCGGTGGCGGCGGTATTGGTTTTGGTAATTGCCTCGGTACGATTTTGTTCAGCCGCGTCGGCGGTGTTGCGGGCTTGGTCCAGGGTGGCGCGGGCGTCATCCAGGTGCTGTTGCGCCGCATCCAAATCGGAAGCCTCGGGCGCTTCATTCAGCAATTCATCGCGTTGGCCGGTGATCACGCGCAAGCGTGTCTGAAGCCGTTCAGTGCGATTTTTTAAATCGATAATCTTGTGCTCAAGGGCGGTGCGCCGAGCTTCGTCATTGACCAATTGTTCGGTTTGCGCCGTTAGTTTGGCGTCCAATACATCGACCGCAGTGTTGGCGGCGACCAGGGTTTTAGCGGCGTCGGCCAAGGCGTCTTCCTCGCCTTCGGTGGGGGTATTGATGCGGTCGCCTTCTTCCTTTAGGCGGCTGAGGGCGGCCTCGGCATCGCCGACCAGGGCGTCTTCCCGGGCCTTATCGGCGGCGGTTTCCTCGATCCGGTTCCGGGTTTCGATGGTTTGCGCTTCGATGCGCTGTTCTTCCGCCTCCAGGCTGTCGCGGGCCAGGGTCAGGCGTTGCAGTTCGGCGGCGGCCTCGGCCTCGGCGTGGCGTTGTTTGGGCAACTCGGCGGCGTGTTCGGCCTGCACCGCGGCAGCGGCGGCGGCAGTGCCGGTGTGGTCCGTTACCATGCCCGCCAATTCATTCAATTCCTGGGTCGCCGCCTCCAGGGTCTTCTCATCGGCGGTCCAGCGCAGGAAGAACAGGGTCGCTTCCGCCTTGCGGATGTGGTCGGAAAGATTGCGGTACCGGTTGGCCTGGCGGGCTTGTTTTTTAAGGTGCCCCAATTGCGCGTCCAGGGTGATCAGAATATCGTCCAGGCGCTCAAGGTTGGTATCGGCGCCGCGCAGCCTCAATTCGGCTTCGTGGCGGCGCGAATGCAGGCCGGTAATGCCCGCCGCCTCTTCCAGGATCAACCGGCGCTCGGTCGGCTTGGCGGCGATGACGGCGCTGATCTTGCCCTGGCTGACCAAGGCCGTGGACCGGGCGCCGGTGGCGCTGTCGGCGAACAGGAGCTGCACATCCTTGGCCCGGACCTCGTGGCCGTTGACCCGGTAGGTGGATCCCTTTTCGCGTTCGATGCGGCGGCTGATTTCCAATTCATCGGTATCGTTGAATTGAGCCGGGGCGACACGGGCGACGTTGTCGAGGCTGAGAATGACCTCGGCAATATTACGGGGCGGCCGGTCGCGGGTGCCGCCGAAGATGACATCGTCCATCTCGCCGCCGCGCATTTGTTTGGCCGATGTTTCCCCCATCACCCAACGCAGCGCCTCGACAAGGTTTGATTTGCCGCAGCCGTTGGGGCCGACAATTCCGGTAAGGCCGAGATCGATTTGAAGGTCGGTGCCGTCGACGAAAGACTTGAAGCCCGAAAGCCGGAGTTTGTTGAATCGCAGCACGGCCTAGGTCGTCCTTGTCATGGCGGGTAAAGGGGCGGTCATTTGGATAAAGCCTTGTCCAATACCTTCTTGAAGGCATCGAACGGCTGGGCACCTGAGACGGTTTGATCACCGATGATAAAAAACGGCGTCGAAGTAACCTTGTGGGTATTCTGGCCGACTTCGGCAATTTTTCGGATGTGGTCCAGCAGCGTTTGACGTTTCAGGCAGGCCTGGACATCGTCCCCTGACAAGCCGCCGAAACGCGCTACCTTGGTCAGCGCCTGCATGGGGTTTTGGCTTCGCGACCATTGCGGCTGGGAGCGGAACATAATTTCGATGAAGCCGAAGAATTTTTTCGGCCCGGCGCACCTTGCGATCATGGACGCCGCCAACGCCGGCGTACCCAGGGGGAAGTCCCGAAAGACCAAGCGTACCTTACCGGTATCGATATAGTCCTTTTTGATCTGGGGCAGTGTTTCGCGATGGAAAGCGGCACAATGGGGACAGCCCAGGGACGAATATTCGATCATGGTCACCGGCGCGTCGGCTTTGCCAAGCCCCATTTCGGCTTTGGCTTCTTCATCACTGACGATGGCAGCCCGGGCTGGCGCCAAATATACTTGAGAGGCAGCCAGCATGGCCATCAACCCAAGACTTAGTATATACCGTCGCAAACATGCCTCCTTAAACACAAGATATTGAGCCGATCATAATATCGCCTTTACACCAGAGTCGACTCATTTTGCAGTGGATGGCCTTGCAATTAAGGTCGTTTTGAAATTCATGCTCCCTATTTAATCGGCGCTACGGCCGATGACAGCCCGGCCCAAAGCCCTTAAGGAGCGCTGTAAGTCTTCATCTTCGACCTCAATCAAGCTCTCGATCAAATTAGTTTCCTCCTCTGTTTTCAGCGGCCTTGGGTTCCACACCGGTTTGGCGGCGGTATCGGGTAATGGTCCTTGGGTTATCTTCAGTCGGGCAACGGCCTTAAACCCGAAATAACCGTTGATTCGTTCGATCAGTAACGGTTCCAGGTGTAGCAATTCGGTTGCCATGCTGCCGCTGTCGAGGCGAAGATGAAGCGTGCCGTCATCGCCGGCGCCCGTCGGGTAGGTAATTTTTTCAGGCTGGCTGTGATCGGCCAAGTGTCCCCCTGCGATAACCGGCCAGTCTTTGAGGATGGCGCCGTCAGCGAATCCACGCTTGCCGAAGGCCGTTTTGGTGGCCGCCGACAACGATGTTGCCAAGGCGCGGGGGCCGCCGCCGCGTTTTTTTCGTTTGATGGTTTTTGCGGTCATGGGGTGATGCTAGAATTGCCTGCGCTGTAGGGCAATCGGACAAAATGCCCATGATTGATTTTTTAATGATTCGGCACTGACCTTGACCCGTTCGCTTGCCTCACCCAATCCCAAAACCATTCGCCGCCGGCTTCTGGGCTGGTATGACCGCAACGGGCGGGCGCTGCCGTGGCGCTACAAACCAGGTTCAACGCCGGACCCTTACCGGGTGTGGTTATCCGAAATCATGTTGGCGCAGACCACGGTGGCGACAGTTAAGGGCTATTTCGACGATTTTGTAGGGCGCTGGCCGACACTGGAAGATTTAGCGGCTGCGGGCCTGGACGATGTCCTGCACGCTTGGCAGGGGCTGGGGTATTACGCCCGGGCGCGCAACCTGCATCAATGCGCCCGGTTTCTCGTCGCCGAAAAGAAGGGGCAGTTTCCAAATACGGAAGACGGGTTACGGAAGCTTCCCGGCATCGGTGAATACACCGCCGCCGCCATCGCCGCTATCGTCTTCCGGCGCAAGACGATGCCCGTGGAAGCCAATATAGAAAGAGTAACGGCCCGGCTATATGCCGTCGCCGACCCCTTGCCCGGTGGCCGCAAGCGGATTGCTGAACTCGCCCGTGGATTAGCCTCCCAAACACGCCCCGAAGATTTGCCCCAGGCGATGATGGATTTAGGGGCCACCATTTGCAGGCCCAAAACCGCTGATTGCGGTATCTGTCCTTTGAGTGGGGAATGCCTGGCAGCAAAAATGGGCGGCGCAGAAGGGTATCCGGTGAAGGCGCCGAAAAAACCGCGGCCCGTTCGTCATGGTATGGTGTTCTGGGCGCGTCGGGGTAATGGCCAGGTGTTGTTGAGAAAAAGACCGGAAAAGGGGCTATTGGGCGGGATGATGGAAATTCCGTCGACCGAATGGCGGGACAAGAAATGGAATTTACGGGAGGCCGCCGTTGCCGCGCCCGTCACCGCCGCGTGGCGTCCTTTGGAGGGTATCGTTCGCCATGCCTTTACCCACTTCCATTTGGAACTGACGGTGTTGACGGCGGAGATCAACAATAAGGAAGCCCATAATTCCCTGTGGTGCCTGCCTTCAAGGTTCTCGGAACACGCCTTGCCCACGGTGATGAAAAAGGTCGCCAAGCATGTAACTAAACATGCCGCCGATTAATCGTCGTAAGCGATAAGCGTTTCGAAAGGGACACCGTCCAACCGGTCACGTCCGTTCAGGAAGGTTAGTTCGATAATACAGGCGATGCCGACGACATCGGCCCCCGTTTGGTTGAGCAAGTTGATGGAGGCGGCCATGGTGCCGCCGGTGGCCAACAGGTCGTCCAGGATGACCACGCGCTGGTCTTTCTTGACCGCGTCGGATTGGATCTCGATGGTGTCGGTACCGTATTCCAAGTCGTATTCGTGGCTGATGGTGTCGCCCGGCAGTTTGCCTTGCTTGCGGATCATGGTGAAACCGAGGCCAAGGCGCGCCGCTAACGGCGCCGCCACCAGGAAGCCCCGGGATTCAATCCCCGCCAGGATGTCGGGCTGGAACTGGCTGACGATTTTAGACAATCGGTCCAGTGCCACCTGCCAGGCATCGGCATGGGCAAGCAGGGTGGAAATGTCATAAAACAGGATTCCCTCTTTCGGAAAATCCGGGATCGAGCGAATGTGGTCTTTCAGATCCATGTCCAATCCTTTAGCGATGGTATTAATCGTCAGCGGTTTGTAACGTTACTATTATAATCTTGTTAGCGGTTATGAAAGGCCCCCATCCATGAGTTCCCCCGACGATCCTGGCGGCACGCATGTCTTCCCGCGCATGATCCGCGATCAGCTGCCGCGCGCGGTCAAAGGCGACGGCGTCTATATTATCGACGCCGACGGCAAACGGTATCTGGATGGATCGGGCGGCGCCGCCGTCAGTTGTCTGGGGCATTCCGACACCGACGTTATTCGGGCGATTCAGGATCAGGCCGAAAACCTGGCCTTCGCCCACACCGGGTTTTTCACCTCGCAGCCGGCCGAGAACCTGGCCGACCATCTCATCGGCAAGGCGCCTGACGGGATCGATAGGGTCTATTTTGTGTCCGGCGGTTCCGAGGCTATCGAGGCGGCGCTGAAAATGGCGCGCCAGTATTTCCTGGAAATCGGAGAGACGGCGCGCACCCGCTTTATCGCCCGTCACCAGAGCTACCACGGCAATACCCTGGGGGCGCTGTCCATCGGCGGCAATGCGCTCAGGCGCAAGCCGTTCGAGCCGTTCCTAATCGAGGCTAGCCACATCGCGCCGTGTTATGCCTATCGTCACCGCCGGGACGGTGAAAGCGAAGAAGAATACGGCCTTCGTGCCGCCGACGAGCTTGAGGCTGAAATCCAGCGTTTGGGCCCCAACACCGTCGCCGCCTTCATCGCCGAAACGGTGGGCGGCGCTACCGCCGGGGTGTTGCCACCGGTGGAAGGCTATTTCAAACGGATCCGTGAAATCTGCGATCGTCATGGTGTGCTATTGATCCTGGATGAGGTGATGAGCGGTATGGGCCGCACCGGTACCACCTTCGCCTGTGAGCAGGACGGCATCGCGCCCGACATCGTCTGCGTCGCCAAGGGGCTTGGCGGCGGCTATCAGCCCATCGGCGCGGCATTGGTGTCGGCCAAGCTTTTCCAAGCGTTCCGGGACGGCAGCGGGTTTTTTCAGCACGGTCATACCTATATGGGCCACCCGACGGCCTGCGCGGCGGCGTTGGCGGTGCAGCGCAAGATCGAAACCGAGGACTTATTGGCGAATGTTCGCAGGCAAGGCGACCTTCTGGACACCCTGTTGCACGACCGCCTGGGCAATCACGCCAATATCGGGGATATCCGTGGACGTGGGCTGTTTCGGGGAATCGAACTGGTCGCCGACCGGACTTCCAAGGAACCACTGGACTTAAGCCTAAAGGTGCACGCGCGGATCAAGGCGCACGCTATGGACCGGGGCTTGATCTGTTATCCGGGCGGCGGCGGCGCTGACGGGGTGCGGGGCGATCATGTGCTGTTGGCGCCGCCCTTCATTATTGAAGAAGCACAAACCCGGGACCTGGTGGAAATTCTCGGCAATTCTATCGACGCCGCGCTTGCGGGCGCATGTTGAAAGACTGGCTCCTCGGCAAGGTCAGTTCGCGGGCGCTGGATTCCAGCACCAAGGAAGTGGATAAATTCGTGACCGCTCTCAAAGGTTTGGGAGACAGGGATCTCGGCGCCATCGTTGCCATCGCCACCGTGTTGAGAATCAATTTCGAATCTCACGACATTCTGGCTCGAGATGTTTTCGGTGACGGCACCCTGCCGTCGACGGAAACCCTAGGCAGATATCAACTTGAAATCAACCGGCTGTCCCGCCAGTTCCGCAAAATGGGCCTGGCATCCGATGCCACCGCCGCCATGATCTGGTCCTATACGCTGCGTTGCCTCAACGTGCCGGAGTTGCGCCCTCTTGGGGTCGAGATGTGGGTGGAACTCAAACGCGGTTTCCCGCACGTGGAAGAGGCCCTGGAAATCGGCCGCCGGTAAGATCTTTTCGCAGACCAGTCAGTGTGTTGATGCCCTGCTGCCGAGCCAGTGACGCGCCGACAAATCCGGTTCCCACGATCAACCAGACAGTGGTGAGGGTGCCGACACGTTGTCCAATCTCGATGAGCAGGACAAGCTCGACGACTGGCACGACGATGAAGAGAAGTAGAAGGCGTCCCACGAGAGTAAATAACAGACCAACCTCGATTAAATAGTGCTACCACCATTCTACGCCCAGACGAGAAGCCTCTTCCCAGAGCGGTGTTCATGAGAAGCCTCGCGGCCGTCGCAACATGTAGGATGGCACAATCATGCACCCGTGTGGCTGCAAATAATGGAGCAGTTAG
>PTLL01000065.1 GCA_002938315.1 Alphaproteobacteria bacterium MarineAlpha3_Bin2
GGCGCCGTCCATAAAAAGGGACGGCGACCGTGAATGGGGAGTATAGCCTCACCATTTTAAATAAGGGCGTTTAAAAAAATATTCATCGGGTATGTTCCCTGTGGCACGTATTGATGCGATCAGGGAAGTTCAGATCACGGGGCAGACTTTCTACCGTTGGCGTAAGCAGTACGGTGGAATGGGGACTGCTCAACTCAAAGAACTCAAGCGTCTTCAAAAAAAGCCGCATAGCCCATGATTTCTTATACGAGCACTGGCGATTCAACTTTTTAAGCAGGAATTAGCCAGTGCTCGAAGATTTCCAATTCGATGAGGTCGTGGCCGGCGCCTGTGTAGGCAGGCCACACGTCATTTTGCCGGAAACGGACCCGGTAGAGGACTCTTTCCGGCAGGCCATCGAAACCATAAGCGCGTTCCTCCGGATTGCGAAAAGCTCCGCAGACCCGCTCAATAACACCGGTTTTGCCCCGGATATAGACCGGTGTGCGGCGGTGTCCGGGGGCCTCGTTAAATTGGATTGTGACCCGGTCGCCGACTTCGAATTTGCGGCCGGGCGATGGCCGGTAACTGGACCAGGGTTTTTTCTTACTGGTACTCATATCACTGATCCGCCAGCACTGTTATGCCGACCAGGCTGTCCCGGGAAATGATCGCTTCCAGTTGTTCCTGGCTCCAGTTATCGGTGCCGCCGGGACGCATGGGAATGACGATATACCGCATATCGGCGTTGGAATCATGGGTGCGGATGACGACATTGTCGTCAATTTCAGTGCCGAATTCCTTTAGAACGGCGCGCGGCTCAAAGATCACCCGGGACCGATAGCTGCGCGATTTGTACCAGGTCGGCGGCTGGCCCATGAGCGTTCGGGGGTAACACGAACACAAGGTGCAAACGATGACATTGTGAACCTCGGCGGTGTTCTCAATGGCAATAATACGGGATGCGTGTTCAAGGTCGATGCCCATATCCTCGATCACCGGATTGGCATCCTCCAGCAGGCGCTTCATGAAATCCGCATCGGTCCAGGCCTGGGCCACCACTTTGGCGCCCCGGTTCGGATAGTCGTCCTCGAATTTTTCAATTTTGCTGCGGATATCATCCGCCGTTATCAGGTTCTGATCCTGCAGGAGTTCCTGCATGGCCAGGTTCATCAAATGATGCTGATTAGGGCCTTCGCCAGTTTCGTCTTCCTTGATCGGTTTGCCGTGGTGGTCGTGGTCTTTGGGCAAGTCGATGATCGGCACATCGAAGCGCGCGGCGATGTCTTCCATGCGCGCCTTCAGGGCGTCATCGGCAACAAGGTCTTTTTCGGCCAGGATGATAGCCAGGGATTCGGTCTGGCGTTCGAAATAGCCGATCTCATAATACCGCGCGCCGAGGCCTTCGGTGGCCCGACGCAGCTCGTCCAGGGTGCCGAATTTCTTGGCCACCGCCGTCATCCGCAAGGCATTGGCATGTTTTTCCCAATGGGTCATGCCGTGGTCTTCGGTGTCAATGGGTCCGGCTTCTTCGCCTCCCACATCGTGGGGGCCCATGCTGGTATAGGTGCCTGTCATAACTGCCTCCCCATTTGTCGTGGTTTATATCAGTCGTTGATTTGTCGGCCTTCTTCCAGCGGCGTCTTGTCAGGTCTTTTCCGAACGCGAGGTCATATCGGTAAATGGGATTGTCCAAACACAACAATCGGATGGGAAACTTAAGAGCATTAGCTTAACGTGTACTCAGCGACTTTGCGACATCGACAAGAGAGATAAACTCAGCTCGATAACCAAACCTGTCATCTCCCCGGGCGCCACGGGCAAGTTCGGTAACCTTGTCGTAGTCAAAGTCACCCATGTATTTTCCTCCCTTCAAGATTTGCCCAAATGCAGCGACCCCAGCGGCAAATCTCAGGTTTTCCGAAGCTGTGGTTTGCGCCGCATCGGCGATCATCTCTCGGAGCAGAGGTAGCTCGATGAGCCGGCTCGAGGATTCCTTGGGCTGTTTGTACCGAAGTCGAACGAATCCGAGTTCATTCCCTTTGCTGTCTTCGACCTTCGCTTGGTTCTCATAGCGTAATTGTTCCAACCGCACACCCTTGCTGCCCGCGATCGCGATTTCGTAGAGCGCGGTGACCGTGTGCCCTGCACCCAGTTCTCCCGCATCGACCTTATCGTTTCTGAAATCCTCCCGAAGGAGTTTCCGGTTCTCGTAACCGATGAGCCGGTATTCGGCGACGACGGCCGGGTTAAACTCGACCTGGACTAGCCCCCATGTTATGTACCACCCTGTCCCAGAGTTTCAGGCACGGGCGGACGCATGTATAATGCCTGGTGTGAGACAGTAGTAGGGAGTGTAGAAGAACTACAAGAAACAGTAGCCAGACGTAAAAAAATTGGCTGGCGATAGCCCCGTCTCACAATCTAAAAACATCATAACCCATTCCCTGCACCCCCTTCGGACCCCCACGGTTTACGTAGCCCGCTCCGGCGGGTTTCTTCTTGAATAGACGGTATCTCTTGCGCGGTGATTCCGTAATCGTCAGAGTTGGCAAAGGCATTGATGACCTAATAATTCAGGATGGATACAGGCATGGCAAAAGATACGAAATTCAAGAAGGGTCAGAGTGGTAACCCAAACGGCAAGCCCAAGGGAGCGCGTAATAAAGCGCGAAGCACTAGATAAGCTGGCTTGCTGACTTCCGATTTACCCCCGAAAGCGGACATCTTTGAGGTAGTCGAAAAGAGTCCGCTTATGACCCAAAGAGGACATTGCACTCAATCTGTATAGGAACGCTGCCGAATCGGAGAATAGAGGTTAGGAAGCCCTCTTTTACAGTCGGCACTTCTTGTCGCCGCGGTCAAAGCCCAGGGTGTCCATATTTTCCGTCGGGTGTAGGAACCCCTTCAGGGGCGCCCGTTCGATAACGGCATTGTGGGTGTGGACCAAGACCGGCTGGCGCAGTTGGTTATCCCAGGACCGGAAGCTGGACGGCGTCCCTTTGTAGCCGTCCAGGGTCATCCGATCACCTTTCAAATAAGCGCGGACGGTATTGAAATTGGCGGATTTGGTTCGGACAATGGATTCGATGACCGCCTTGACCGCCATCCACGCCGCCCAATCAGGCCCGGTCATCCGCCGCTTGGCACGTTTTTCGAAACGCTGGTTCAACTGCGGCGCGCCGTGGCGCTCCCATGACCAATGCCAGGCTTCGGCGATCAGCCCCTCGGTACCAATGATCGGGCGCGGCCGGTTGGTTTGAAACGGCACGTAGCGCCCGAACTCGCCTTCCGTATCGGCGATAAAAACGACGTCGTAATCGTCTTTGGCGGTCATCAGTCGGATGTTGTTTTTACCGCGTTCACGCGGGTCATTGCCGAGCACAAAATCGCGGATGGCCGTCACCTTGACCCCAAACCGCTTGGCCGATGCTTGAAAAGCGGCGGCATAGGCAGCGTCACCTTCCAGCGATCCTTTCAGGACCAGGACTTCGCGCCATTTGTTGGCGATCAGGACCTGCGCTAGGGCATCGGTGCGCATGGCATAACTGGGAAGGGTGTGTATCAGATGCGCCTGACAACCGCTGGCGCGCAGCACATCGGACGGTTCCGAAATATTGAACAACAACAGGTCCCGGTCCGCAGTCGCCTTTGCCAGTGCGTCAAGGACGACTGCATCGGCATCGACCAAAAAATACCGCACGCCGACCGCCGACAGCCGTTCAACCTCACCCGCCAAGTCCGCCGCCGTTTTGCCTTTGCCCCGCTCTAGCCTGAATTTCATTTTCAAGGCCCGGCCGAGGATACGGCTCTCGCGAATTGCCAATTCAGCGCCGGGCAGCGGCCGGTCATGAGGTTTGACCCTGATCCGGGCATAGGCCCGTTTTTCCTCGTAGCGAGGATCATCGGTGATTTCCAGATAGCCAACGGCGATGGTTGTAATTTCGGCGGCCCTGGAAGACATTGAACCCATGACCACGCCAACCAAAAGCAGGATTGTCAATGTCCGCATCACAACCTCAATCATCAATCAGGATGCCGTAAGGCACCATGCCGACGGGGACGGATTTCACCACCTTCAGGCTGACCGCATTGATAATGGTTAGGTCATCGGAGAGCCCATTGGCGACGTACAGCGTCTTTTCGTCGCGGCTCAGCGCCAACCCCCACGGCCGCTTGCCGACCAGGATATAGTCCCGAACTTTGCGGCTTGCGACATCGACGACGGCAACATGATTGGCCCGACCCAGTGCAACGTAGACGGTCTTTCCGTCAGCGGTCATCATGATATCGACTGGCGTCACCTCGTTTCGGCGGAAGCCGGTCGGCAGGAACACGATATCGCCGGTGGTCCGGTTGGTTCGGGTGTCGATGATATCAACCTGGCCGGCCAGTTCCGCTGACACCCAAAGCTCCTTTTCATCCGGCGTCAGTGCGAAACGCCGGGGCCGGGTGCCGACCAGAATATCGGCTTTAATCGTGGCCGTAGCGGTATCAATAACATGGACGATGTTAGCGGCTTCCGACGCGACATATACCGTGGATCCGTCCGCCGTCACCTGGACGCCTTCCGGTTCCTCGCCCAGTTCAACGTAGCCAAACACTTTCCCCGTCTCCACATCGACAAACGAGACCGCAGCGTCCTCTTCGTTGGAGACGTAGAGCGTCTTGCCATCAGGCGACAGGTCGAAAGTTTCTGGTTCCTCAATGCCCCGAATGCGTTTGACCAGTTTGGCCGTCGCCGTTTCATAGACGACAATGACATTGTCATCGGCGCAACCGACATAGAATTGAGTGCGGTCCTTGGAGAAATGGACGCCGCGCGGACGCTTGCAGGTTTTGAAGCTGCGAATGACCTTGTGGGTCTTGTTGTCAAGAACGGTAATGGTGCTGCTTTTCTCATTGGTGACGTAGATTTGGCCACTGGGGCCTGCGGCGGCGGGGGCCACGGCCATCAAAACAATGATTCCGGGGGAAAGGCGTCGCAGAAAACCGATCATATTTCCTTTTCCTCCACCAATCCGGCCAGCAGTTGCGGGTTGTCCTTCAATAGACTGATTCTCAGCCGTTCCACGTCTTCGCTTTCGGGTTCGCGTGGCCGGGAAAGGTCTACCGGCAAATCAAGGACAATGGTTCCCGGTCCGCCCGACATAAAAAGAACCCGGTCGGCCAAGTATAAGGCTTCGCGCAGGTCATGGGTGACGAACAAAACCGTCGCCGAACGGCGCCCGCAAAGATCCAACAACATCCGGCGCAGGTGATTGGCGACCGGTGCATCCAGAGACAAAAACGGCTCATCCAGGAGCAGCAGCCCCGGTTCGTTGAGGAACGCCCGGGCCAGAGCGACGCGGCGGCGCATGCCGCCGGAAAGATGCGCCGGGTAGGTATCGGAAAAATCCGCCAAGCCCATTTCCGCCAGTAATTCGTCGACCCGGTCGCCGTTGGTGGTGGAGTCTTTTTCGACCAGGCTTATATTGTCCCGCACCGTCAGCCACGGCATCAACCGGGGCGTTTGGAACATGTGACCGGTCACCGGCCCGTCTTCGGGTGCGACGCCGTTGACCAGAACCGACCCGTCCACATCGCTATCCAGCCCGCCGATCAGGTTGAGCAGCGTCGTCTTGCCGCACCCGGACGGTCCGACCACGGAGACGAATTCGCCTTCGTCGACCTTGAAACGAAGATCGCTAAGGGCAGCCAAGGGGTCTTGGCCTATATGGAAATAGGATTTCCGGGCGATTTTAATTTCCAGGGCGCTCATGTCCGCCACGCACTCAATCGGCGATCAAGGGGCGCCAACACAAACAGTTCAATGGCCATGACGACGGCAATGAAGGCGAAGCTGTAGGCCAGGATACTGGTGATATCGAAAAACTGGAAGAATACGCCCAATTGGAAACCGACCCCGTCACTACGGCCCAACAATTCGACCACCAGCACAATCTTCCAGACCAGCGCCAGGCCGGAACGTGCCGAGGCCAAAAGGTAGGGATAGAGCTGGGGCAGGTAGACCCGGAAGAATGTTCGCTTAGGCTCAATACGAAAGGCTCGGGCAACCTGTAACAGGTCCCTGTCAACGGCGCGTGCGCCTTCGCGCATGGTGACAACAACAATGGGAAACTTGTTGATGGCGACGGCGAGGATGGCCGCAAACTCACCCAATCCAAACCACAAGTAACATAGAATAATGACCACCAGCGCCGGAATATTCAGTGCCAGTACCAAGACTCCATCCAGCGCCGCGTCCCATCGCCGGTTTGACCCCATCACCATGCCAAGCGCGGTGCCGAAGGCCATGGCGATGAAAAAGCTGACTCCGACCCGAGCTAGCGTGACACCGACATGATGCAATAATTCGCCGTCGGCGATGTGATCTAAAACCCCCTGGACGACCTGCCAGGGATCGGGAAGCATACGGGTATCGGCAAGTTCAGCCCCGACCTGCCAAACGGCAAGGAAGACGACCGCCGAAAAAACGCGAATCCGGGACTCCGAAAGCCGGTTTCCAGGATCGGCCATGGCCCGGCGTTCGCCCTCTAGTACCTATAACCGGGCCAGAATGTCCCCGGCGCCAGGATCGGGCTTTTACCGACCAAATCACGGCCGCCGTATTTTGTAAGGGTCTTAAACAGGGCCTTGGCGGCGGCGATGTCTTCGTCCCCGAATGACTTCGGAATCCCGGCCCGATAGGCCTTGCGTAGGGCGACAAAGGTGGCGTCGTTCTTGGCCTTGGTCAGCGGCCGCAGGCGGTCCCATTCGGCATCCGATGAGGCCATAATTTTTTTCGCCGCGCGTAAAGATTTAAGGAAACCCTTGATGGCGGGACCGTTGTCCTTGGCCCAGCGTTCACTGAACACCCATCCAATTAGGGGTGGGCGCCCGTTGATGCCAAGCGCCGGCAGCAAGTCTGTGACGCTGACCAGTTCCACCATGCCCGCCGCCTTCAGGCGCGCCGTGTAATGCCAGAAATTCAGGGCCGCAGGTATTTCGCCCTTAAGCATGATCTTATTCAGCAGCGGCGGCGCCGCGAACGTTGGCGTGGCGATATTCTTCAAATCGGCGCCGATGGATTTCATGGCATAGGCCCGCAGCATCAACCAGCTTTTATCGACGGGGCCACCGGCGATGCCGATCTTGCGGCCGCGCAAATCACCGATGCTTTTGATCCCGGCGTCGGGGCGAACCATCAGGCCGCCGACGGCGACGGAATGGGGAACGAAGGTGTAATCGGCGCCGGCGGCGCGCTGGCGTGAAACCCATATCCAATCGGTGACTATGACGTCCACCGCCCCGCCCTGCAGGGCGACGGCACTGGCGTTCTTGCCGCCGAGCTTAGTCACCAGCAATTCAACCCCTTCCTTACGGTCGAGGCCGTGGTGTTTGACGACATTCAATTCCCAATTGACAGTGCCATAGGACAACACCCCAGCCCGTACCTTCGCGGGTTCGGCCTGCGCCCCGTTGGCAACAAAAAGGCCAAGCACAATTGCTAACCGCAACAGCCAAGGCCGCCCCATGGATGATGGTTTCATGGTTTCCCCTCTGTTTTTGGGCGTTAGTTTTTTGAACCCAGGATTCCAAACTATGGCGCAAGGACACTCCAATTGCAAGGAAGCGGCGGCCATAAAGGGGTGAAATCGTTGGGGTTTTAACCGCCGGGGCCGCCTTTGCGTTGGACCATGCCGCGAGCCGGATTGTAAGCATAGACGGCCAAGCCTAAGAACGCCACCATCGCCATTATGACGATCACGGCAGCGGAGGCGTTAAGTTGCCCATAGAGCGCGAAACGAATCAATTCTACGGCATGGGTAAATGGATTGAGGACGCAGATTTGGTATAGAAGATCGCTGCTTTCACGCATTTTCCAAAGCGGGTAAAGCGCCGAAGACAGGAAAAACATCGGGAAAATGACGAAATTCATGATACCGGCGAAATTCTCAAGCTGCTTGATCACCGACGACAACAGCATGGCGAAAGAGCCAAGCATAAGACCTGAGACAATCAATGCCAGCAGAAGCCAGACATATCCCTGCAAAGGCATGGTGATGCTGAACAGGGCGGCAATCAGCAAAAACGCATAGACCTGTAATATCGAAACGAAGGTTCCCGCCAACAGTTTGCATATCAGCAGATACCAGCGCGGCATCGGGCTGACCAACAGGGTCCGCATGGATCCCATTTCGCGGTCGTAGACCATGGACAGCGAGCTTTGCATGCCGTTGAAAAGTTGGATCATGGCGATCAAACCCGGCGCGATATAGACCTCATAAGGGATATAGGTTTCGTAGGGCGGAATGATGGAAATGCCGAGAGCGGCGCGGAACCCAGCGGCGAACACCAACAGCCAGACCAGCGGTCGCACCAGGGCGGCGACGAAGCGTTCGCGCTGGTGAACGAAGCGTAGCGCCTCACGCACCAATACGCCCATCAAGCAACGCCAGGCATGAACCGCGTTCATCTGGTCTCTCCTTGGGTCAATCTGTCGAAGGTGCCGGAAATAGAATCCGATCCGGCTGTGCGCATGACCCCGTCTAAATCGCCGTCGGCACGGACCCGGCCCTGGTGAAGGATAATGACTTCATCATCGTCGGAAATTTCATCGATCAGGTGCGTCGCCCATAGGACGGCGATGCCGTCGTCGCGCGCCAATTGGTGAACGTGCTCGACGATGTCGCGCCGCGTCGGCACGTCAAGCCCAACGGTGGGTTCATCCAACAGCAGCAACCGGGGCCGATGCAACAGGGCGCGGGCAATCTCGACCCGGCGCCGGTGGCCGCCGTTTAATTGACGGATTTTTTCGCCTGATCGTTCGGCCATGCCCAAACGGGCCAATTCCACGTCCATACGTTCCAGGGCGTCAGCCTTTTCCATGCCGTGCAGGGCCGCGTGATACATCAGGTTCTGGCGGACACTGAGATCCAGGTCCAGCGTCGGCGCCTGAAAGACCACGCCCATCTTAGCCAGGGCCGGACCGGTTTGCTTCTTGAGGTCGTCTTCGCCCACCCGTATTTCTCCCAAGGGGCTGTCAAAAAGGCGGGTGATCAGGGAAAACAGCGTCGTTTTTCCGGCACCGTTGGGCCCCAACAACACCTTGAACCGGCCAGCGTCGAGGACAAAGCTGACATCGGCCAGAGCCGGCTTGGCGCCGTAATTAAAACTCAATCCCGAAACTTTCAGAGCGGCGCTTTCGGGGGTATCGGACATCGGTTGCCTCTTGGGGTTTCTAATAACTGGTCGATTATAGACATGGATGGGCAGCCGTCACGAGATGCGATCTGGATCAATGCGTGAAAACCCTTAATATTCCCAAGCAGAAAACAGGGGGGATGATCAATGCGCTGGGGTCTTTTTTTTGGGGCCGTACTTTTATTTGCCCAGATCGGCGTCGCCGCCGCGCAGTTGACCGGTGAGCCGTCGAAAGATGCCCGCCAATTGAACTTCCAATTGTTCGAGGCCGCAAAAAAGGGCCGCACCAGCGACGTCCAGCTTTATCTCAAGCACGGCGCGTCGATCATTGCGCGGGACCGGTTCGGAAACACAGCCCTTCTGTTGGCCGCTTTTTCCGGCCGCGCCAAGACAGTGAAGGTGATGTTGGATGTCGGCTCCGACATCAAACATCAGAATCTTGGCGGCAGTACGGCGATTTTGCGGGCCGCCAAGGCCGGCAAGCGTAAATCGGTAAAGGTTTTGTTGGATGCCGGTGCCGACGTTAATCTTTTAAACAAAAAACTTTTGTCACCCCTGGCGGCGGCGGCCTTCAACGGTGACGTAGAAACCTTTCGGCTGTTGCTGGACCACGGCGCCGATATCGATGTTACCGACAATTCCGGCAAATCCGCCATCCTTTATGCATCGGCAAAGGGTTTTGCGGAGATCGTCAGGGCGTTGCTTGACGCCGGTATCGACGTCAAC
Source organism: Alphaproteobacteria bacterium MarineAlpha3_Bin2 (assembly GCA_002938315.1). Classification (GTDB taxonomy): domain Bacteria; phylum Pseudomonadota; class Alphaproteobacteria; order Rhodospirillales; family Casp-alpha2; genus Casp-alpha2. The sequence continues at coordinate 9,892 of PTLL01000065.1, forward strand.
AAGACCTATGGCAACGACCTGACGGCATTGATGTGGGCGGCCGGGCACAGCAACGATGTGCCGCCGGTGGACGCCATGAAAACCGTCGGCCTGTTAATTGAACGGGGCGCCCGGCTTGACCTCAAGGACAACCGGGGCAAGACGGCGCGGATGATCGCCGCCGACATGGGCCATGAAGCGGTGTTGAAGGTGCTGGCGAAGGCCGGGGGAGGATAGGGGCGTTTATTTATCGCCCAGAAAATCGGACATGGCCTCTATATCCGCGTCGTCGTAGGACACCATCAACGATGACTTGGCCGGTGAATTCGTCCGCACCTTGTTTTTGAAGTCGATCATCGTTTTTTTCAGATATTTAGGATGTTGGCCCGCCAAACGGGGAATCCGGCTGTTGCCTTCGTATCCGCCCAAGTGGCACTGCACGCATTGACCCGCCGACGCCGCCTTTTCGCCCTTGGCCGCCATGGCCGGGTCGGCCCTAAAACCAATACCCGGCCATTTTTGTTCGGAAAAGTACTTAGCCATGCTCAACATATCAGCCTTCTCCAATTCGGCGGCGAGGGGAGACATGATCTCACTTTTTCGAAAACCGGATTTGAAATCCTTGAGTTGGACGTAAAGGTAATAAAGATGCTGGCCGGCCAGAATCGGATATTCAGGATTATTGGACGCGCCCTTTTTGCCATGACAACCGGCGCATAGTTCAAGTTTTTCACTAATGGCCGCGTATTCATCGGCGGCCGCCGGAATTGCCACAAGGACAATCAGGACAAAAAATACAAACGGAAACCTAGCGTTCATTGGGATTTTCTTTCAAGGCACAATAAAAAAAGCGGCCGTCCCCGTAGGGACGACCGCCTTGAAAGTAAGCCTTATGTGTGTCAGTCGGCAAGCGTGAAGGCGATGATGTTGTTGCCCCGCTTGTAGTTGAGTTGGACGTTACCGCCCGCCCCGACCACGATATACTGCTTGCCATCAACCGTATAAGACGCCGGTGGTGCGTTGACGCCGGCGCCGGCCTGGAAGTTCCACAGCACGTTGCCGGTGGCCGAATCGTAGGCCTTGAACTGACCGTTGCCTTCGCCGGTGAAGACGAGGCCGCCGGCTGTCGCCATGATCCCGCCGATCATCGGCTGCGGCGTTTTGACCTTCCAGCGGATCTTGCCGGTGTTGTAATCAACGGCGGTAACGTTGCCCCACTGTTCTTCACTGGAGATGACCTTGAAGGCGCCGCCCAACCACAACTTGCCGTCGGGATAGGGAGTGCTTTCGACGTGATAGGTCATCGGCTGATGTAGGTTGATGGCATAGACGAGGCCCAAGCCCGTATCCACCGTCATCGGCGACCACTCGACGCCGCCGTTGGCGCCCGGCAGCATGCGCTCGCCGTTCTTGGTCGGCAGCACCCACATGTTTTCCTGCGGCACCATGGCTTCGGAGAACCGGATCAGGCTGCAATCGCTGGCCTTGTGGATGTAGATATGCCCGGACTTACCGCCGTGCATGACGCCTTTGACCATCTTGCCGCTCTTGTCCTTGACCATGGCGAGGATCGGCGGGCTGACGGCGTCCAAATCCCAAACATCATGGGCGATGTACTGGAAGTGACAGGCGTACTTTCCGGTGTTCAGGTCGACGGAAATCAGCGAGTTGGTGTACAGGTTGTCCCCCGGGCGGATGGAACCGTCCAGATCCGGTGACGGGTTGCCGGCGACGAAATAGATACGGTTGGTTTCCAGATCAACGGCCGGGTTCTGCCAGACGCCGCCGCCGAGGGTCTTGTACGGATCGCCCATTTTCTTGAGCGCCGCTTTCTCAGCCTTGATATCGCGGAGCATGTCGCGGCCGGTAGCGTCGTTTTTGGCCCACACGCCGACCGAGTTTTCCTTGGTCGTGTGGAAGGTCCAAAGCAACTTGCCGGAATTGGCGTCGAAGGCCTTAACGAAGCCGCGGATGCCGTATTCGCCGCCGTTGGTGCCGATCAGCACCTTGTTGTTGACCACGGTCGGCGCCATGGTTTCGCTGTAACCTTTTTCCGGTGCAGCGATCTGGGTTTCCCAGAGACGCTTGCCTGATTTAGCATCCAGTGCGACCAGCTTGGCATCAAGGGTACCGAAGAAAACTTTGTCGCCGGATACGGCGACGCCACGGTTATTGGGGCCGCAGCAATAGGTCGTGATCGGGCCCATTTTGTGTTTGTAGTGCCAGATCTGTTGGCCCGTTGCCGCGTTCAACGCGTAAACGTGGTTGAACGATGTGGTGATATACATGACCCCGTTGACGACGATCGGCGTCGTTTCCTGGGATTCCGTGATCTCGGTCTGGAAAATCCACGCCGGACGCAGGTTTTTAACGTTAGAGGTGTTGATCTGACTGGCCGGATAATACCGGGTCTGTGCGTAATTGCCGTTGGTGTGCAGGAAGTTGTTGGCGTCGCCTCCGGCACGGCTCAACATATCCTGGGTAACGGTGCCCATGTTGCCATAGAGTGTTGCGTTCATGACTTCCTGAGCCGATGCCTTACCGGCGGAAAAAGTCAATACGGCCACGCCACAAAACGCGGCCAGCAGGGCAAAGCCCTGCCGTTTATCTAAATATCTCATGGTTCCTCCCAAACGATGGTGGGCCTAGGAGTTATGGTTTCCCTTTTATGCCCAAAATTTCCTTTAA
>PTLL01000066.1 GCA_002938315.1 Alphaproteobacteria bacterium MarineAlpha3_Bin2
TGGTCTGGAACTCAACATCGGAGGTTTTGGACCATGAGGCGTTTATTTTGGTTGTCGGATCGTCAGTTTGAACTGATTAAGCCACATTTGCCATACCGTGCTGCGGGCAAGCGGCGCGAAGACGACCGGCGGATTATCAGCGGCATCATTCATGTTCTTCAGTCGGGTTGCCGCTGGCGGGACTGTCCGCCGGAGTACGGCCCATCGACGACGCTCTACAACCGCTATAACCGTTGGTCACAGAAAGGTCACTGGCAGTATCTGTTCGCCGAACTGACGGCAACCTTGTCGGAAACGCCGGAGCAGATATCCATTGATGCTTCTCATATGAAGGCCCATCGCTGCGCCGGTGGCGGAAAAGGGGGGCCTCTGCTCAGGCCATTGGCCGCACGAAAGGAGGCCGTAACACGAAGGTTCACGCCATAAGCGATGAACATTGCCGACCGCTGGCTTTCTATCTGACACCCGGCCAGACCGCCGATATCAAGGGTGCGGTCATGTTAGGCCCGTGTCTGCCGAACGCCCGTTATCTATTGGCGGATAAAGCGTATGACGCTGATCATTGGCGAGACTATCTGAAATCGCGGCGTATCCGACCCGTCATCCCGAACAAGTCCAACAGAAAGAAGCCGCATCCTTTCAACAAGACCAGATACAAGGGGCGCAACGTCATTGAGCGCATGTTCGGACGTCTCAAGGACTTCCGCCGGGTCGCTACACGTTACGACAAAAATGCGGAAAACTTCCTCGCGGCCCTATGCCTCGCCGCTCTTATTTGTTACTGGATTTGAATGAGTCTGGACCCTAGTTGAAACGCGGCAAGGTTCTGATGTCTGAAAGTGACAAGGGACCAGCTCGGAGTCCAATTCGATAGACCGGTTGACATTTTCAACACCACCCTCCGCTGGCTCAAATCCGAATTTACCAAGGAATCTTCTTACAAAAATTACAAAAACAGTACAATGCCAGTGTACGCTAGGCCAAATATGACCGGGAATGTGTACGGAGAACCGAATGGAAATCTTCTTTCTTAAAGGGAACGACCCAAGCGACACGGCGACACCGGAAAAAACCTGGATCGTCGTCGCTGAGCGAGAGATAGATGCTCGAAAACTCTTGCCCGGAAACTTTGAGGTTTATGAAGTCGAGGTTCGCACAGGAGACTTGGGAGGGATGCCGGGTTTGATCGGATGGATGGGGCTGCCAAAAACCTAGCCCGAGGAACAACTAGCGAAAACGACACCGGGAAGGCGAAGCAAGAACAAAGGATCAAAGCGATGGAAGTCCCCGGCTTCATTGGCCGTTTATTATGCAGGCTTGGGTTTCATAGCTTTCGGGTCATTGAAGCCACGCTGGGATTTGGTGACGCGGGCAATGTCGAGAAGGTCGAGTGCCGCCGCTGCGGTGTGTTCATGTCCCGTGAAGCGTGACCTGAAAAGATAAAGTAGTTTCTAAGCAATTCTTCCCAACCACAGGCTTTTAGTTTAAGTTACTTTTAATTTTAGGCCACCATTACGCCATGAGCATCTTCGACAACTACGACTTCGCCATGGCCAATGAGGCGACCATTGCCGAGAATTTCCACCCATCAGCGGGACCTCATATAAGAAGCCGAAATGAAGAAACCTGAGATAAATATCGATGATTGTTTTGCCAACGTCGACACCCCTAACCTTGTTTGGGGGGTGCGTAGGTTTGTTGACCAGCCAGAGCTTCCCATGCATGTCAAGTTGGAATGCTCAAGGTATCTCAATCGTGCAATGACGATTAGCACGGACGCCTTGTTGGATAAGGGGCTGCACCAAAGGGTCAGTAACCAATTTTAATCTCGTTCGACTTGGCTCAACATTCGCTAAATGCCATGCCCTGCAATAATTGGGGCTCTGTTGAATTCCTTATGCGGCAGGGGGATTATCGCGTGTCAACAAGAAGCGACGGAAAGGAAGTTGAGGGTTTGATCATGATGTTCCTAACATCTCAGTGTTAACTACCAACCCGGCGATTGGGGCGCTGATTGCCGTTTCGCTATATACGGCGACCTACCTATCGCTCCTCTATCTCTTGAGATATCCACGAAATTGGCGGCCGCCGAGCGCACCAACGGCGGTGGTAACGGGGAGCATGGTCATCGTTACTGGTATCTTTGTATCGGCGACGCCGGACGGCATAGACTTCGGATTACTGTTCTTTTCGACCGCTTTCATCTCCCTGTTGTTTGGTATTATCTCTGCTCCCGCTATCGATTTCCGTCCGGGAACCCGACCCATTGTTGAATTCTTGGCCAACCATGGAGATTACGCGGGTTTATGGATGATCGCCCCCGCTATCATCGCCACTTATGCCACCTCCAATATCAAGCTACAGGGGGTCCTGGCCGCAGCCATGGCGATTGAACTGGTGTGGTATTTACGGCACCGCCCGAACAACCGACGACAAATTTACCCCATTGTCGGTCACGACCTTGCGATCTTGAAGGTACAAGCGAAAGGCGATCTCGAAGGCTTCGCAAAGCAACACGGCATCCACGAATTGGCGCTCTCCGATGGTGTCGTCAACTGGCGCGGTTGCGGCAAGGAGACGCTCCCCTGCCCATTCAATCTCTATGTCAATCGTCTTGGACTCAATACAGCGCCATGCTGCCGCGAACACATGGCGGAACTTTGCCATTTTGTCGCCGCCAGCCTCAAAGATATGGGGGTCGTTCACTGGATTGATGGTGGCACATTGCTGGGGGCCGTACGGGAGAATGGGAACCTTATCGCATGGGAGGATGACCTTGATATCTCGGTTATTCTGGAAGATGGGATGACATGGTCCTCCCTAGTGGCGGGACTAGCCGGTTTAGGTATGCGGGATGGGTACAGTGTGGATGCGTTCGAGGAAAAAGGGTTCATTGCGATCTCCTATAATCCACCTTGGCGATGGCCGTTCCGTTGGGAACGAAACAGAATGCGAGGCGAAATCAGGCTCGACTTGGTCGTCCACCGCCACGCAGTGAGCCACGGTCAGTCCGTGCTCGAAAGGCGTATCTCCAAGGGTGCCATGCCGTTGACCGAGTGCGGATGGTTCGGCGTGCCAACAAAGATCGTACTTCCGACTTCGACAATCCTTTTTCTCGGGGATGATAACTCCTGCCCAAACCAACCTCAGGAATATCTGCGCCTGCTGTACGGCGACTTCGACGAGATCGTCTATACCTATGTCGATACAACCGCTGCCGAAACCCGGAGTTTATCCGACGCACCGGTACATGTGCGAGAGCAAAAAGAATTGGTGAAATGAACTTGGCTGTTCGTCATTCCAAAAACTCCGGGATCTAAATATTACTTGAGGCGCCCAATTTTTTCCTCCAATTGAACCCGTTTTGCACTCATCAAAAGGTCCGCTTTGGGTCATAAGCGGACCTTTTTCATGCCCACCAATAATGTCCGCATTCGGGGGCAAAGCGGACGTCCCGCGTCCTTTGGCCTTCAGCCAATCTCTTTAATTATTCCATTTACGTTCTAAAATATCTTGACTTTTCCCCTTTAATAGGGTTTTGTTCCTTTTATTTTTTATAAAGGTATAAGATCATGAAATCGTTAACACATCGGCAAGAACGGTTCTGCCACGCCTTCGTTCACTGGGCCAACGGCGCGGAGGCGGCGCGTGAAGCCGGATATACGGTGCGCTCGGCGCGCAAGCAGGCCTCGGTGATGCTGCAAACGGTGCGTATCCGCGCCCGCATCCATGAAATCCAGACGCAGCTGGCCGAGGACGCCGGCGCCGACATGGCCGCCTTGATCGGCAAGCTGGAAATCATCTATCGCCGCGCCATCGGCGACCACCACTTCTACGCCGCCGCCCGCGCCGCCAACCGGCCTCCGGCGTTGAACGAAGGCGACGTGCTGGAGGAATTGTAAAAAAAGGTCGACGACAGGGTGAAAGATGCCGCCTCACCATGAGGGACGCGGCCACCCGGGGTGGCCGTTTCGGGACATTTGTATGGAGATTTTCCATAATACCGCCCACACGAAGTCGGGGCGGCACTTGATCCGGCGGCGCCATCATCAATTGCAACAAAACCCGATTCGAGTCATTGTGCCGGGCGTCCTGAAAAACGGATTACGGGGCCGCCGTCAAGGCGGCTCGGGGCGGGGTGCTGGGACCCTTAAGATAATTTATTCGGCGTTGCCCCAAGGGGCCGGCGTGGTACCGGTTCGGGGGATGTCGTTTGGTTGTGCTTTGAGTATGGGGGAGATGATTAGTGTTTAAAAAAATGGGATTTAACGGGCTTGCCCTGGCGCTGGCGGCGGATTGGCCGAAGGCGTCAGCATGGGCCAGCAGTTCGGCGTCCAGGCCATCGGCGTTGCCGCGACCGTTGCTTGGTCGGTGATATTTACGTTCATCATCGTCAAGGTCACGATGGCGGTTGCCGGGCTTCGGGCCAGTGAAGACGAGATAATCGAAGGGCTGGATGTTTCCTCTCATGGTGAGAGCGGTTACAGCTTGTAAGGGCAAGAGGCGGGGACGGGCGTTAGCCCGGACCGGGACAAAACAAGAAGGGTTTAAACAATGAAACTCGTAATGGCCATCATTAAGCCGTTTAAACTGGATGCCGTGCGCGAAGCCCTGACCGAATTGGGTGTGCAGGGGCTGACGGTATCGGAAGCCAAGGGCTTCGGCCGTCAGAAAGGGCAGACGGAGATTTATCGCGGCGCCGAATACGAAATCGAATTCGTGCCCAAGGTACGGATTGATATCGTTATCGATGACGACGATGTGGAGCGGGTGATGGAAACCATCCGCGACGCCGCCAACACCGAAAAGATCGGTGACGGCAAAATCTTCGTCCTTGATGTCACTCAATCTATGCGTATCCGGACCGGTGAAACGGGGTCCGATGCGCTTTAGAAAACAAAGGAAACCATGACTTATAAAAACATAATCGCCGAATTAAACGGCGGGGTCGGCATTGTCACCCTAAACCGCCCGAAAGCCATGAATGCGCTGTCGGACGCCTTGATGGAGGAGTTGACGGCGGCCCTGGACGATTTTGAGGCCGACGCCGACATCGGCTGCATCGTCATCACCGGTTCCGAAAAGGCCTTCGCCGCCGGAGCCGATATCAAGGAGATGCAATCCAAGAGCTACATGGATGCCTACCTGGATGACTTCATCACCCGCAATTGGGAACGGGTGACGACCTGCCGCAAGCCGGTGATCGCGGCGGTGGCGGGCTATGCATTGGGCGGCGGCTGTGAATTGGCGATGATGTGTGATTTCATTATCGCCGCCGATACTGCCAATTTCGGGCAGCCGGAAATCACCTTGGGCGTTCTGCCCGGCGCCGGTGGCAGCCAGCGGCTGACGCGCCTGGTCGGAAAATCAAAGGCTATGGACATGTGTCTGACCGGCCGCATGATGGACGCCGAGGAAGCGGAGCGCGCCGGTCTGGTCAGCCGCGTCGTGGCCGCCGATGACTTGTTAGAGGAAACGTTGAAGACGGCAGCCAAGATCGCCGCCATGTCGCTGCCGGCGGCGATGATGGTCAAGGAAGCCGTCAGCCGGGCGGAAGAGACGAGTCTGTCGGAGGGCATTCGGTTTGAGCGCCGCCTGTTCCATTCCGCCTTCGCCACCGAGGATCAGAAGGAGGGCATGGACGCCTTCGCCGCCAAGCGGGATCCGAACTGGAAGAACCGCTAGCGCAAATCCCGAGCGGATGGAAACATCCGCGACGACGCATTTGCGTAACAATAAGCGCTACCGCTTGCGGGCCAGGGTCAGGCCGTCGCCGATGGGCACGATGGAAATGCTGATGCGGGGGTCGTTGGCGAGCGCCGCATTAAAGGCGCGGATGGCTTTGGTGTTGTCGTCGTCATCGTGACTGGGGTCGATGACGCTGCCTCCCCAAAAGATGTTATCGACCAGGATCAGGCCGCCGGGGTGGACCAGGTCCAGGGCGCGTTGGAAATAGCCTTGGTAGTTGGGTTTATCGGCGTCGATGAAGGTGAAATCAACGCTGCCTTTTCCGCCGTCGGCGATCAGCCCGTCCAGGGTCTCCAGTGCCGGGCCGATGCGCAGATCGATTTTCCCGGCGACGCCGGCCTCCTCCCAAAAAGGCCTCGCGTGGGCGGTAAATTCCTCGGAGATGTCGCACGCGATCAGGGTGCCGTCGTCGGGCAGCGCTATCGCCACCGACAGTGCCGAATAGCCGGTGAAAGTGCCGATTTCCAGGCACTTCTTGGCGCCGATCAGTTCCACTAGCAGGGCCATGAACTGCCCCTGATCGGGACTGATCTGCATGCCGTGCCGGGGCCTGGTGGCGGTGTCTTCGCGCAATCGGCGAAGCACGTCGGGCTCGCGCAGTGAGATGGAAAGCATGTAATCGTAGAGCGCGTCGTTGAGTTGGGTGATCCGGGCCATGGTTTATATCGCCTCGACGGTGATCGACGCACCGTTCCGGATATGAAGAAGCCCGCGCACATCCTCGACGGCGCGGCCCCAGATATTACAGGGCGAGGCAAGGCGGATTTCGTCGCCTTGAGAAACCGGGGTCGGCCCGAATCCGATGGCAATGGCGCTACCGGCCAGCCAGAAAGCCATCTCACCGGCCTCGACAATATCACGGGCGTCGGCTTCGGGCTCGGTGCGGACGGGGGTGTCGAAATACACTTCCTCGCCCCAGGTGCGCGCCACCGAAGAAAAGGGAAGCGCCTGATGGATGGCGCCGGCGGTCGGGGTATCGAACAGCTCGACGGTGATTTCGACCCCGCCGATGGTCATTTTGAGTTTTTTCATCGTGCCCTTGGTGTTACTGCATGACGTCGGAGGGATCGTCTTCCATGGATTCCGGGGGTGGCGCGGCGCCAGCCTGATGGTGGATTATCTTCCACTGCCCGCCCTCATGCACGAAGATGTTTGTCGCTACCAGGACTCCCTGATCCAGAACCTCGTAGCAAATGACGCAGGCAAAGCCGCCAAACACCCGGACCGTCGGATTCTTGCAGGATATATTGGTGGCCGGCGAATTATTAAGAATGGCTTCCAGGCTTTCCATCACCTCATCGCGGCCCAAAAGCGGTTCCCAACCGGGATGAATGCAGGTAATGGACGTTTCTTTGGCCCAAATGTCTTCCATGGCGTCAAGGTCCCGGTTAGCGAAAGCCAGATAGAAGGCATCATTGGCAAAAAGAACGGCGGCATGTTCCGGCATTGGTTTGGTCATTCCTTAAAAATAAAAAAACAGTCTAGCGCGGTGACGTACCTCATGGCTATTAACCAGAAAGACTCCAAGCGAAAAATGCGCGAAAATGCATGACAGAAGCGCAAACCGTCTGTAGTCAGGGTGTTCATGATGGCTCAACAACCAGAAGGCACCGGGGAATCCTCTTCCCCGTTGGAGATAAAAAGGGCGCTCGGCGGCGGGGATGGACCCGAGATTTCGAGCGTAACCATTTCCAAGGTGCCGCTGTCGGCGCGTCTTTCCGCCGGAACCGATAACGGCGGCGGCAAATGGTCGCTGACGGAATCCGACCTGGAAGGGCTCGCCTACTTGGTGCCGGCCGGCGGCATTGGTGAAGCGATCGTGACAATCAGTGTCGTCACCCTGTCCGACATCGATGACGCCGGCGAGCCACCGACGACTACGGCTTTCGCCATGGCCGTGCCGGCCCCTCCCGGTGAACCAGTCGAACCACAATCTCTGCCTATCAAAGAACCGACCCCCGATACCGCGGAAAACGAAAGGATAGCGCTCAATATTGATACCGGATATTCAACGGTCGACACCCCGGAAGACCTTCGCCTACTCATTAGCGGCATGCCGGCGGACGCCCGGTTGTCTGCTGGTACCGACAACGGCAATGGAAACTGGGCACTTTCGGCGGCGGACTTGGAGGGGCTGAACATCCTCCTGCCGCCAGGGGCGGGTGAAGGTTTCTTTCTCGGAATTGCGGTGATTGCTGCGGGCAGCATGGTGGCATCGGGAAGTCTGATGGTCGAACGGGAGGGAGACTCCTCAAGCGAGCCGGAACCGGAATCCATTACGAAACCCTCACCGCATCCTGAACCCGAACCCGATCCAGAACCCGAACTAGAACCCAAACCCAAACCAGAACCAGAACCCTTGCCCGTTGCCGACATTCCTCGCGAATCCATCATTGCCAGCGATATCGATGCCGCCCCTATATCCGGCCATCGGCCCATCGCCTATTGGAAATTGGACGAGGGCTCCGGGGCCATTGCAAACGATGAAATCGGCGGCCACCCCAGACAGGTATTCGGTTTTGGAGATGGTAGTGGCCCCTATGACGCGATCGCCAGTTTCGACGGCATAGACGATTATATCGAAGCGCCCCATAGCACCGAAATGACACTCAACGGCGGCACGTTTACGGTTTGGTTTAGCGCCGTTGCCACCGATTCCGGGACCCTTGCCGCTAAGGGGCCTCCTGGCGCCGCCGGTCACTTCGCGCTCAGGATCAATAATGATGGGTTGGAATTCCTAACCCAAACGCAGGAAAGCAGCCATACGGTAGGCGGTGGTTCCTTCGGCTCCAATGAGTGGAATCAAGTTACGCTGACCTGGGGGCCGGGGGGGCTCAAGTCGTATATGAATGGCGAATTGGCCGGCACCGATGAATATGCCGGCGGTCTTGCCGGAAACCAAAGCCCATGGATATTCGGCGCCGCCGAGATTGGTGATGGCCTCCAGACCATCGGCGATTTCTTTCACGGTGAACTGGATGACATCGCCATATACGCCGACCCGTTAAATGCCGCCGAGGTCCGCGAATTATGCCAAATTGGGGTCAATGGAATGATGACGGGGGAGCTCCCGCTTGATGTAGATTCGGTGCTTGATTTTTCGGCCATTCCCGCCGAGGCCTCGGGACCCGAAAGTCTCGGCACCTTGGATACCCCGGTAGAGGTCGCCCCAGAGTCCTCTAATGAGCACTCAAATGAGGAAGAGGCCGCCCCGGTTATGGATGGGTCCCGGGAAATCGAGGAGGGCGCCATTTCCATCGCCGAGGGCGATGACCTTATCCTGGAAGGCGGCGAGAAGATCGAATGGTGAGCCCCGGTCAGCCCATCTATCACATGTGTACCCAAGCCGAATGGCAGGCGGCAAAGTCGAAGGGTGAATATCTGGGTTCCTCCCAGGACACCGTCGACGGCTTCATCCATTTTTCCACACAAGATCAAATCGTCGCCAGCGCCGCCAAGCACCGGGCTGGACAAACCGGTCTGGTGTTGTTGAGCGTCGATCCCGGGCTTCTCGTGGATATCCTCAAATGGGAACCGGCGCGGGGCGGGGCCTTGTTCCCGCATTTGTACGGCCCCCTACCCGTGGTGGCGGTAATCGACGTTGATAATTTGCCATTGGGCGACGACGGTCGGCACCGCTTTCCTTCCGGATTTCCAACCCCGGAGGCCGAAAAATGAGCGGCCTATACTCTTTCGTATGGCCGCTACTTCGCTGCCTGGATCCCGAAGCCGCTCACGGCCTTGCTATCTTCGCGCTAAAACGGGGCCTTGTGCCGAGCGCCAAGCCTATCGCCGATCCTCGACTCAGCCAAACCTTATGGGGCTTGGAATTTGCCAATCCGGTCGGCCTTGCCGCCGGGTTCGACAAAAACGCCGAGGTCGTTCAAGCCATGTTGTCTCAGGGCTTTGGCTTCGTCGAGGCCGGGACCGTGACGCCGAAACCCCAAACCGGAAATCCAAAGCCGCGCCTGTTCAGGCTGACCGGCGACGGCGCCGTCATCAACCGGCTGGGGTTCAATGGCGCAGGTGTGGACGTCTTCCGCGAGAATTTGGGGGGCGTCAAAACCAGACCCGGCCCAATCGGTGTCAACCTTGGCAAGAACGCCGACAGCGTCGATGCCGCCGCTGATTATACAGCCGGGGTCAGAGCCTTGGCCGGGTTCGCCGATTATCTGGTCATCAACGTGTCCTCGCCCAACACGCCGGGCCTGAGGGCGCTGCAAAGCCGCGATCAGCTTTCGGAACTTCTAGACGCCGTCAGGGCGGAACTAAGGGCCGAGGCCCCGTCGGATCCGCCGCCGTTGCTGCTTAAGGTGGCGCCGGACCTGACCGACGATGACAAGCGCGACATCGCCGCGGTGGCGCTTGAACAAAATCTCGATGGGCTGATTGCCACCAACACCACCATCGACCGCCCCGCGGGTTTAAGTGATGCCAATCGGGACGAGAAGGGGGGCCTTAGCGGTCGGCCCATGTTCGATCCCTCGACCCGGGTGCTGGCGGATTTCTACCGCCTCACCGAAGGCCGCCTGCCATTGATTGGCGTCGGCGGTATTGCGTCTGGCGCCGACGCCTTTGCCAAGATCAGAGCCGGCGCCTCATTGGTGCAGTTATATACGGCGATGGTTTTCGAAGGCCCCGGCCTGGTTCGCCGCATTAACCGCGAACTGGCTGACCGACTTGCCGGGGACGGCTTTGCCCATATTACAGAAGCCGTCGGTGCCGACCATCGGTAGAGCCCTAATCGTTTTGGACCGGTGCGCTGAATTGGTTTCGAAACACCTTGAAAAATACCGGAACGGCAATCACCAGAAACAACATCCGGACCAGATGATGGGTGGACACGAACGCCGTGTCGATGTCCATGGCCAGGCTGATCAGCGTCATTTCCGCCAACCCGCCCGGTGAAAAGGATATCAGCAACGCCGGGAACCCCAGTCCGGTGATTTGGGACAGCCCGAAGGCGAAGCCGGCGGCCAACACCAACATGAACGCCGTCACCACGACGCTGAGCATCATCGTTTTCAGGACCCGTTTCACCTGCAGGCCGACGAACCGGCACCCCAACCCGGTGCCGATCACTAGTTGCGACAGGATGACGATCTCGCTTGGTGGTTTCGCCGCAGTTAGCCCACTGAGATGAACGAAAGCGGAAAGCATCATCGGTCCCAACAAAGAGGCGGCCGGAAACCGGAGCACCTTGGCCAACGGATAGCCCAGCGCACAGGACGCCAGGATAGCGAAGTCGGCCGCGTCGATATCGCTGACGGATCCAACCCCCGGAAGGCCGGCGGCGACGCCCGGCACATAGTCATAGTAAAACCGAAACCATAATGGAATCGTCAGCACCGTCACCATGATGCGAATGGCGTGGATAAGCGATATATCGCGTTCATCACCGCCCATTTCGGCGCCCATCACCACCATGGTGGCGAAACCGCCAGGGGCGGCGGAAAAGTAGGAGGTCACCGGATCGAAGCCGGCCATTTTGTTGAGTAGCAACGCCACCGTCGCCGTCAGCACAATAACGAAGGTGACCAGCGTCGCCATGCTGACCCACCACTGGCCGACGTGTTCCAACACGTCCGGGGTAAAGGAACTGCCGAGCATAATGCCCAGCACCCCGATCATCAGATGGCGCAATCGTCCCGGACTTTTCAACGGCGCCCCGGCCAGGGCGGCAACGGTGGAAAAGATCATGGCCCCAATCAACCATGCCAGCGGAACGGTCAGCCATTCGAACAGCGCGCCGCCGACTGCACAAAACGCCAGCGTCAGGAATGCCCCGAAAACCAGTTTGGGATTAAACTTCAACATCGCCGGAAGGGTCACGGCAGGAATTGTTCCTTGACGATCCGTTCATCGAGATCGTGTTCGGGATCAAACAGCAAGGTCACGGTGATCGAGGTGTCATGGCAGACGTCGACCCGGGCGACGTCCCGGACCTCGGTAAAGTCGGCGGTGGCGCTGACGGAACGGACGCTGGGGTCGTTTACCTCGAAGGTGACCATAGCGGTTTCCGGCAGCAGTGCACCGCGCCAATGCCGCGGCCGGAACGCGCTGATCGGCGTTAACGCCAATAACCCGGCGCCGATGGGGATGATGGGGCCGTGGGCGGAAACGTTATAGGCGGTGGAGCCTGCCGGTGTCGCCACCAGGGCGCCATCGCAGATCAATTCCTCCATGCGTTGGACGCCGTCGACCTCGATCCCCAGTTTGGCGGCAAGTCGGGTTTGGCGCAGCAAGGACACTTCGTTGATGGCTAGCGCATGGTGTTCGTTGCCGGCGGTGTCCGTGGCCGTCATCCGCAGCGGATGAACCCCCACCGGTTCGGCGGTGGCCAGGCGCTCCAGCAAGCCGTCCTCACTGAAGGTATTCATTAAAAATCCAACAGATCCCCGGTTCATGCCGTAAATCGGTTTTGCCCCCTGCATATGGTGGTGCAGGCTTTCGAGCATGAAGCCATCACCGCCAAGCGCGACAACGATATCGGCGTCGTCGGGCGAAACCGTCTCATACCTTCCCTTTAGGCTGGCAAGGGCGACCTGAGCTTCATCGCCGTTGGCGCCGACGATGGCGATGGTCTTGAATTTCATGCGCTTTGATTTCCTTCGGTGCGCTTTAGTCGTACTTTTCCCCTGGTAAATCAAGGCGTACGTTAATTCTTGCCACCGTTTG
>PTLL01000067.1 GCA_002938315.1 Alphaproteobacteria bacterium MarineAlpha3_Bin2
GGGAAGTGATCTGCAGCAAGTACGATTCAACCTTCATCGGCCCGGACGTGCAGCACGAGCTCATCAACGACTTCGACGAGGAAGTCCACGCGCTCATCATTTATGGCTCGCCGGACGTCAACCGCACCTTCTCGGACACTGGCGAAACGGTCCTCCTCGGCTCGCCCGAGGATACGTTTGACGAGGAAGCATGAGGATTGAACAGTTTTCACAGGATTTAAGAGTCCCCCGCCCGTTCATCCACATCCGCAAACAGCTCATTGGAGATCTCTACCCCCTCCGCGTGGGCTTCGGCGCGAACGCACACCCAGTGCTAGGGGTTACTCCTCTCCGTTAAATGTCCGCTTTTGGCTATTAACGGACTCTTTGCCACACCTTGAAATACTTCCGCTTTACCCCCGAAAGCGGACATCTTACCAGATATTAAATGTGTAATTTTCAACAAGCCCATAAATGTCCGCTTTCGGGGTAGGAACGGACATGTTTTGCTACCACCCAAAGAGTCTGCTTATAGCCAAAAGCGGACCCAACTGACAATTCGCCGTATGCCTGATAGTCTTCATCCCCATGAACATCGACGGTTTCATTCGCTCGTCCTCCTCGTTCTCAGACTTCTTTGAGAGAGCCAAGTCGCTCAAGCCTAAAGAGCAAGGCGATGTTTTCGAGCGGGTTGTCCAGGCGCGATCATTTCCCATTCCCGATCGGTCAGGTCGCTTGCGTAGCGCAGCCCTTCGCGTTCATACTTCGGGCGAGTGATTTCAGTCCACATGTTGGGTCTCCGGTGATTTCTTCCACAACCACTGAACCACAACTGATTAAAATTACTCAATTCATTTCGGGCCGGACACTAAGGAGCAACCGAGTGAGAAAGATTATTGTTGGCGGCGCACAGATGGGGCCCATTCAGAAAGCCGATAGCCGTGTACAGACCGTGGCACGGATGATCATGTTGCTGGATGAGGCCAAGGCCAAGGGATGTACGCTGGTGGTCTACCCGGAGCTTGCACTCACCACATTCTTTCCGCGCTGGTACATGGAAGATCAGGCGGAAGTGGATACCTGGTTCGAGCGCGAAATGCCGGGACCGGACACGCAACCCCTGTTTGACCGCGCCCGGGAGCATGGAATCGCCATCTCATTCGGCTATGCGGAGCTGACGCCGGAAGGGCTTCATTACAACACCTCAATCCTGACCGACTGTGAAGGCAATATTGTTGCCGAATACCGGAAAGTTCATCTGCCAGGCCATTCCGAGTTTGATGCTGACCGGGCTTTCCAGCATCTGGAAAAACGCTATTTCCTGCCGGGCGACCTGGGCTTCCCGGTGACCCGTACCATGGGCGGCATTTTCGGGATGTGTATCTGCAACGACCGGCGCTGGCCGGAAACCTATCGCGTTATGGGCTTGCAGGGGGTGGAGATGATTTTGCTCGGCTACAATACGCCATCCGTCAATTCGCAGAAATCAACCGAAGGGCCGAGTGACCGCCTGTTCCACAACAAGTTGGTGATGCAGTCAGGTGCCTATCAGAACTCAACCTGGGTAATCGGCATCGCCAAAGCGGGGGTTGAAGACGGCTTCCCTATGATCGGCGGCAGCCTGATCGTCGACCCCAACGGTAAGGTGGTTGCCGAAGCGGGAACGGAAGACGATGAGCTGATTGTTCATGCATGCGATCTGGACGATTGTGTGTTCGGAAAAAAGACCATTTTCGACTTTGGCCGCCATCGCAGAATCGAACATTACGGCATCATTTCCGAGCAAACGGGCGTGATCGAACCAGGGGAATAAATCGTGTTTCTTGATTTTGGACAGTTGGCGGCGAAAGACCGCTACAAACTGCTGACGGCAACGGTCGTTCCACGCCCCATCGCCCTGGTGAGTACGCGCAATGAGGATGGCTCGACCAACGCCGCACCGTTCAGCTTTTTCAACGTGTTTTCCGAAGACCCACCGTTGGTCGTTTTGGGCCTGCAATCCAAACCGGACTCCAGCCCAAAGGACACGACCCGCAACATTCGCCTGACCGGTGAGTTCGTGGTCAATCTGGTTGATGAGGAAATTGCGGAAAAAATGGTCATCTGCGCGGCTGATTTTCCGAAAGATGAAAGCGAGATCCCCGCGGCCAATTTGACTCTGGCCAAATCACGAAACATCGATGTGGACTATATCGTTGATGCGCCCGTGTCGCTGGAGTGCCGTCGCGTGACGGTGTTGCAGTTTGCTAAAACGCGCGATCTGGCAGTCGGTGAGATCGTCGGGTTCCATGCCCGTGAAGGTCTGATAGACCCGGATACGCTTCGCATCAACTGGGATAAGTACAACCCAATCGGCCGACTTTATGCCGACCAATACATTCATACCCATGACCGATTTTCCATGAGCATTCCTGCTTATGAAGATGCAGCGAATGGGGAATACTCGGAAATAATTGGAGACCGTTAACGTGCCTGAACGCCTGAGCGAGAACGCCAAGGGGGTCTATATCATATCCGCGACCCCGTTTGACGATGACGGATCCATTGATTTCAACAGCGCGGACAGCCTGGTTGAATTCTATATCGAAAAGGGCGTCAACGGCATCACCATCCTGGGTATGATGGGGGAAGCGAACAAGATGTCCGGTGACGAGTCGGATGGTTTCATGCGCCACATGCTGAAACGCGTTGCGGGGCGAGTGCCGGTGATCGTCGGGATTTCGGACCCCGGTCTCAACAATTTGGTGCGACTGGCGAAATCCAGCATGGATTCAGGGGCCGCAGGCGTGATGATTGCCCCGATAAGCGGACTCAATACGGAAGAGAAGATTTACAATTATTTTGAGCAACTCTTTGCGGCGCTGGGGGGTGACATTCCTGTTTGCTATCAGGATTATCCGCAAGCCACCGGCGTTCATATTTCGGTTGACTGCTTTAACCGGCAGGTTCGCGACTTTGACCAAATGGTCATGTTCAAGCATGAAGACTGCCCGGGCCTTGGAAAACTAACGCGTATGCGCCAGACGGCTGAGGAAGATGACACCCTGCGTAGGGTTTCAATTCTTGTCGGAAACGGCGGCCTTTATCTGCCCGAAGAACTCGCCCGGGGGGCGGACGGTGCCATGACGGGCTTTGCCTTTCCGGAGATGCTGATTCAGGTGGTCAAACAATATCAGTCGGGAGACACCAAGCAGGCTCAGAATCTTTTTGATGCCTATCTGCCAATGGTGCGCTACGAACAACAACCGGGGTTTGGGCTGGCCGTGCGCAAGGAAATCCTGCGCCGGCGCGGCGCCATTGCCAATGCGGCAACGCGTGCGCCGGGACCGAAACTGAACGACGTCGATCTTGACGAACTTAGCGGGTTGCTGGCCCGTCTTGAAGATAGACTGAGTGATATGGGTTAATGGAATACGGACTGACGGAAAAACACGCCCCTGTTTTAGCGTCGAGCCGCGGGCTCGGGCTAGGTGTCGCCGAAACTTTGGCCGAAGACGGCGCAAGTTATGTGACTGGCAGCATGATCCGCTGCGATGACGGCGCGATCAAATCGGTTTAGGAGCGAGATTTTGGGTAACTTCGATCTGATCATAAAGGGCGGCACCGTCGCCACGGCAGCGGATACTTTCCGATCAGATGTCGGAATAAGGGACGGCCGTGTTGTTGCCCTGGGCCATGATCTCGGGTCAGCCGATCGTGAAATCGATGCCGGCGGCATGCTTGTTCTGCCAGGTGGTATCGATGCTCATTGCCACATTGAACAGGAATCGTCGACCATGTTGATGACGGCCGATGATTATTATTCAGGCAGTGTGTCTGCGGCCTTTGGGGGGAACACCACTTTCATTCCCTTTGCCGCCCAGCATCGCGGCCAGAACCTTCGTGATGTGGTCCAAATCACTCATGACCGGGCCGGACCCAAGTCGGTCATCGATTATGCTTTCCACCTGATTATTTCCGATCCGACGGAAAACGTGCTGGGCCAGGAACTGCCCGCGCTGATCATGGAAGGTTATACGTCCTTCAAGGTCTACATGACCTATGAAATGTTGAAGATCGATGATCGGCAGATGCTTGATGTGCTGTCTTTGGCCCGCAGGCACGGGGCTATGACCATGGTCCATGCGGAAAACAACGACGTCATTAACTGGCTGTCCGAACGCCTGCTGACACGTGGTTATGTGGCACCCAAATACCACGCCGTTAGCCACAACCCGATTGCGGAAAGCGAAGCCTCGCGCCGGGCCATCGACCTGGCGCGGCTGGCCGATGCCAAGATGTTGATCGTCCATGTGTCCACCCCGGAAGCCGCGCAGGCGATTTTGAATGCACGCAATCAGGGCCTGCCTATCTATGGTGAGACCTGCCCGCAGTACCTATTCCTGACGGCAGAGGACCTGGATCGCGACGGTATGGAAGGGGCCAAGTTCTGCTGCTCGCCTCCGCCGCGCGACAAGGCCGGCCAGGAAGCCATCTGGCTGGGGCTGACCAACGGTACGTTCCAGGTGTTTTCATCCGATCACGCGCCTTACCGGTTTGATGACACGGGCAAGTTCAGTGCCGGGCCAAATCCGACCTTCAAGAAGATTGCCAATGGTGTACCGGGCATTGAGACCCGTATGCCGCTGTTGTTCTCCGAAGGGGTGGGGAAGGGCCGCCTGTCTCTGAACCAGTTCGTCGCGTTGACATCGACCAACGCCGCCAAGATCTACGGCCTTCATCCCCGCAAGGGAACCATCGCTGTCGGCAGCGACGCCGACATCACCATCTGGGACCCCAACTGGAAGCGCACCATTACCCGGTCCATACTTCACGACAATATGGACTACACTCCCTATGAGGGCATGGAAGTGACCGGGTGGCCGAAAACAGTGATCAGTCGGGGACGTATCGTTGTTGAAGACGAAACCCTGCGGGTCGAGCGCGGATCGGGCCAGTTCCTGGAACGCCAGCCGATGGACCCTAAAACCGAAGGCCCGGGTGATAAAGCGCCCCTGAGTTCAAGCAACACCTTCGGCGCGGATCTGATGTAAGGAATGGGTGGTATGCGTATTCTCGTTATCAATCCCAACTCCAATCAGGCCGTCACCGATGGTATGGCCGATGCCCTGAAACCGCTACAGATCAATGGCGGGCCGGAAATCGAGTGCGTCACGCTGGCGGAAGGTCCGTTCGGCATCGAAAGTCAGGCGGATGTTGAGTCCGTCACGCTGCCGCTCAAGAAACTGGTTTCCGAAAATACTGACGCGGACGCTTATGTCATTGCGTGCTATTCCGATCCAGGTCTTCACGTCTGCCGGGAAGCCACCGATAAACCCGTTTTCGGCATACAGGAATGTGGTGTGCTGACTGCGCTCTCACAGGGCGGCCAGTTTGGTGTGATCGCGCTAAGCAGCACGTCTATCAAACGCCACCTTCGCTATATCCGGCAAATGGGAGTCATGGAGCGCCTCGCAAAGGAACGCGCCGCCGACCTCTCCGTGGAGGAAAGTGCCTCGGGTCGGGGAACCTTCGATCGCCTCTGCGAAGTGGGTCGCGAACTCCGCGATCTCGATGGCGCCGAAACCATCATCCTAGGTTGCGCCGGCATGGCTATTCATCGCGCCGCACTTGCCGATCATTTGGGCATTCCGGTGACCGATCCCGTGCAGGCGGCGACGTCCATGGCCATTGGCGCTGTCCTGCTTCGCTGTCATTGAAAACGATACCCCTATCATCACGTATTACGAGAATCATTGATGCGTTTCAGAGACTGCTGTTGAAATTCTTAGCTGCCCATACAACGGCATCGTAGCCGATCGCACCCATGCGTAATTGACATCGATCTGCCCTTGAGCCAGTATTATTTCACTTAAAAAACACAAATCCGTAACGGGAGAGAAATCATGAAACATCTGTATCTTCGTCTCGCTGCGGCCATCGTGGTCGCCGCCAGCGTGGCCCTTGGCGCCACGTCCGCCTCGGCCCTCGATAAGGTCCATCTGCAGACCGACTGGATTCCATCCGGTGAGCATGCCATGTACTTTGGGGGATGGGAGAAGGGATTTTGGAAGGACGAGGGCATTGATATCAAAGTCACTCGTGGCTACGGCTCTGGCGACACGGTAACCAAGATCGCCACAGGTGCTGCGGACTTTGGGGTTGCCGATATCGGTGCTTTGCTCACTGCCAAAGCGCGCACCAATGTTCCAGTCAAGGCCATCATGCAACTCTACACCCATTCACCGCATTCTCTCTTCGTGCTTAAGAGCTCGGGTATCACCAACTTTAAGGGATTAGAGGGCAAGAAGATCGGCATAACGCCAGGAAATAGCCACAAAATTTATTTTCCATCGGTGGCTGAAAAATCAGGCACCGATCCCAGCAAGATTGTCTGGACCAACTCCGACGGCGCTGCTATGGCGGCCCTTTTGATCGCCAAACGGATCGATGCCGCGCCATTCTACTCCATGCATCATTATTACCAAAACAAAGCGGCCAAGAAAGCGGGAGAGGAAATCGTCGTCCTGCCATTCGAGAAGGTGGGCTTCACAATCTATTCAGCCTCTATGATCACGTCGGAAAAGATGCTCAATAGCAAACCCGATCTTGTAAAGCGGTTTCTTAGGGCGACCCAACGTGCCTTCAAGTGGGCCAATGAGAACCAGACTGAGGCTTGCAAATTACATATCAAGAAAAACCCGGTGGTGGAACAGGATGACTGCGAGGGCAGCATGCGCGCAACGGTCAAATTTGTCTTCAACGATCATTCGAAAGCGACTGGCCTAGGTAAGCATGATGACAAGCGGCTGGCCTTCACCTACAAGCACATTGCCGCAGCTCAAAAACTGGACCCTAATTGGGATCCCCGTCAGGCCATCGACACCACCCACGTGCCACCCAAGTGACGCCAAGCCGTCGGACCGCCCCCGGGCGGTCCGACCCGCGTCTCCACGGGCCGTTTTGAACAAGAGACATGATCGAGATCGACCGCCTGTCCAAGGTGTTCCGCTCGCGCGATGGTGCCGACGTGGTCGCCCTCGAGGACATCTCGCTGACCATCGACGACAACAAGTTCATTACCATCGTCGGCCCGTCCGGCTGCGGCAAGTCCACCCTCTTGCGCCTGGCGTCGGGCCTAATCCGACCGACTTCGGGCAGCGTCACCATCGACAGGGCCGTGGTCGAGGAACCGCGCCAGGACACGGGCATCGTTTTCCAAATGCCGGTTCTGCTACCCTGGGCGACGATCCTCGACAACGTGCTGTTCCCGCTAAAGATGATGCACCGCGAGGAGGCGGACAGCACCGAGCAGGCCCGCCACCTGCTGGGTATGGTGGGGCTGGGCGGGTTCGAGGGCAAATACCCTCGCGAGCTTTCCGGCGGCATGCAGCAGCGCGCAGCCATCTGCCGCGCCTTGATCCACGACCCCAACATCCTGCTGATGGACGAACCCTTCGGCGCCCTCGACGCGCTGACCCGCGAGGAGATGGCGCTAGAAATCCTGCGCATCTGGACCAACCAGCCGAAGACCATCCTGTTCGTCACCCATTCCATCACCGAGGCGGTGCTGCTCGCCGATCGCGTGGTCGTCATGTCGGCCAGGCCCGGGCGCATCGCCGAAATCATCGACGTGGACCTACCCAGGCCCAGGACGTTCGAAATCGAGGCCCATCATGAATTCCAACAATCCGCCCAGCGCATCCGGGAACTCATCTTCGGCAACCGACGTGGCTGACACGCCGAAGATTGGCTTCTGGAGACGCAGCAACCTGGGGCAGGACGTCTTGCTGCCCCTCGGGGTCTTCATCCTGCTGCTGATCGTCTGGGAGGCGGCGGTCCAAATCTTCACCATACCCGTCTACCTGCTGCCGGCGCCCAGCGTCATCTGGACCGACAGCATCGCCCTCGCCGGCCCCATCGGCGAGCATACCCTGGCGACGCTCAGGACCGTGGTCCTCGGCTTTATCATCTCCATCGTCATCAGCCTGCCGCTAGCGGTGTTCATGACCTCCTCGCCGGTGATCTCCAGCGCCATCTATCCGCTGCTGGTCCTGACCCAGTCGATCCCCAAGGTGGCCCTGGCGCCGATCCTGGTGGTGATACTGGGGGCCAACGAGCTACCGCGCCTGGTCATCACCTTCCTGGTCGCCTTCTTCCCGTTGGTCATCGCCATCGCCATCGGCCTGATGTCGGTGCCCGCGGAACTGCTCGAGCTGGGGCGCTCCTTCAAGGCCTCGAAATTTCAGGAACTCTACCGTATCCGCCTGCCCTACGCGGTGCCCTTCATCTTCAGCGGCCTCAAGGTAGCCATCGCACTGGCCGTGGTCGGCGCCGTAGTCGGCGAGTTCGTCAACGCCGACAAGGGGCTGGGCTACCTGATCATCACCGCAACAGCGTTCTTCAAGACGCCGGTGGCCTTCGGCGCCCTGATCCTGCTGTCGATCATGGGTATCGTGCTGTTCCAGGTGGTGGTGATCATCGAGCGGATCTTCTTCCCGTGGTCGGCCGCCAGCCAGGAAACCGCCATTGCCTAGGAAAACCCCATGACCGCCATTGGCAAAACCATCATCCGGGGTGGACGTCTCCTCGACGCCCCGGCCCACGCCGCGCCGCGCGCCGACATCCTGGTCGACGGCGACAACATCGCCGAGATCGGACGCCCCGGGCTGGCGGCGCCCGACGACGCCACCGTGGTCGATGCCCGCGGCATGCTGCTCCACCCCGGCCTGGTCAACGCCCACACCCACGGCCACGGCAACCTGGCCAAGGGCATGGGCGACCGCTGGACCCTGGAACTGTTGCTCGCAGCCGGTCCCTGGATATCCGGCCAACGGGTCTTAGAGGATACCTACCTCTCCACCCTCATCGGCGCCGTCGAGATGGTGTTGAAGGGCTGCACCGCCTGCTACGACCTGACCCTGGAAATACCGATGCCGACGCCGGAGGGCCTGGACGCCGCCGGCCGTGCCTACGCGGAGGTCGGCATGCGCGCCGTGGTCGCCCCCATGGTCGCCGACAGGACCTTCTACGAGGCCATCCCCGGCCTCATGGAAGCCCTCACCCCGGGCCTTCGCAAGGACGTGGAGAAGCTGCGCCTGGCGCCCTACCGCACCAGCCTCGCCAATATGCGTAAGGCGCTACGCGGCTGGTCGGTGGACACC
This sequence comes from Alphaproteobacteria bacterium MarineAlpha3_Bin2, assembly GCA_002938315.1. Classification (GTDB taxonomy): domain Bacteria; phylum Pseudomonadota; class Alphaproteobacteria; order Rhodospirillales; family Casp-alpha2; genus Casp-alpha2. The sequence continues at coordinate 9,123 of PTLL01000067.1, forward strand.
GACTTGACCCGCCTGGCGGTGGCGCCGACCATCCCGCTCCACTGCTCGGATGACTTTATGAAGGCTTGCGCCAAGTTGGCCCGGGAATTCGGCGTCGGCCTGCACAGCCATGTCGCCGAATCCAAGATCCAAGCGATCTCGGGCCTCAGGCGCTACGGCAAGTCCCTGACCGCGCATCTGGACGACATTGGCCTGCTGGGCCCCGATTTCACCGTCGCTCACGGGGTCTGGCTCGACGACGACGACTGCCGGCGCCTCGGCGACCACGGCGCCTCGGTGGCTCACAACCCGGGAAGCAACATGCGCCTGGGAAGCGGCCTTGCCGACGCCCGGGGCATGCTGAACGGAAACGTCAACCTCGGCATCGGCACCGACGGGGCCAACTGTTCGGACAATCTGAACATGTTTGAGGCCATGCGCATCGCTTCCATGGTTTCCAAGGTCCAGGGACCCGACCAGCGCGTCTGGCTGACCACCGGAGAGATCGTCGTCGCCGCCACCGAGGGCAGCGCCCGGGCGCTGGGCTGGAAGGACATCGGCCGCATCGCACCCGGCTACAAGGCCGACATCGTGTTCCTCGACCTGGGCGCCATCAACTGGGTGCCGTTCAACGACCCCACCAATCAGTTGGTGCATACGGAGGACGGTTCCTCGGTTACGCACGTGATGATCGGCGGGCGCATGGTGGTGCGCGATCGGACCCCGGTGAACGTGGACATGGCCAATCTGGCCAAAATGGCCGAAGCTGCCCGGGCGCGCCTAGCCAAGGTCAACCGGCCCGGCAAGAAGCTCTTCGAGCGCCTGGAGCGCATCGTCGGCACCTTCTGTCCCGGCCTCGCCCTGACGCCCCATCACATCCACCGCTACGGCGCCAGCATCCGGGCGTGAGGTACGGCGAACACGGAGGATCTGCGGCGCCATCAGCTGCACCTCAGATCCAACGGGCATTGTCATGTGCCCGGTCTTTCGACGCGGCGCCGTGACGGTCTCCTCCAACGGCGAGGTCATCGAGCGATGAGTTGCCTACTACTCCGAAACGTCAGACCCCTGGGCGCCGCGGCCGTCGACGTACGGGTCGAAGACGGCGTCATCGCCGAGATCGGGACGGACGTCGCGGCCGGCCCCGAGGTGGCCATCGAGGATGGCAATGGACAGCTCCTGGTTCCGGGATTCGTCGACGCCCACATGCATCTGGACAAGACTTTTTGGGGCTTGCCATGGCGTCCCCACCTGGCCGGCCCCCTTGGTCGGCCCTGTTTAAGTGGTCCAGTATAAATGTTAGTGCATGACCGGTTTTAGGTCCATCGGCACGACGGCCTCTGGGGCCGGTGGGCGTCAGCCCCTAATCGTCGGACAATCCCCGGTAATAAGCCGCTATATCACCCGGCTTGGTGATCCAGATGTCCGCCTCGTGGGACTTGATATGTTCCAGCAGTCGCCGCAGATGCTTCAGCCGGTAGGGTTGCCCGACGATAAAACTGTGCAAAGAAACGACAAATACCTGAGAGTACTTTTCCGTGGCCCGAAGCATCTCATCGAACTGAACAATGGCGGAAGCAAAGAATTCATCGGGGCCATCACGCCTGAAAACCATGGCTGGCTGGTCGTTCAGTTCGATGGGATAAGGCAGGCACAATAACTGTTCGGTCTTATTCTTATGTATTGGCGCGGTCTCGCACCAAAACGGCTGGTCGTCCACCATGCCAAAATCCAAGATATAGCTGTAGCCGAATTCGGCCAACAGATCAGGCGTCCGTTCAGACGGCGCCAGGTAGGGCGATAACCAGCCCTGGGGCGGCCCTCCCTCTTCTTCCGTGAGCCTCTCCGTCACTTCCTGAAACAATGCCCGTTCCTCGGCCTCGTCCATTGACGCGAGAGGCTTTGAATTGGTGATGCCGTGGCCAATGACCTCATCACCCCGGGCCCGGTGGGCGGCCATGATCTGGGGCGCGTGGTCGTAGATCGCCGTATTGGCGATAACCCCCAAGGGAAATTCCAGCTCATCGAACAGGTCCAGCAAGCGCCAAACGCCCACCCGGTTGCCGTATTCGCGCCATAGATAACTGCGCAGGTTGGGAGACGGCGACGTCCGGTCTAGGTCAACACCACCCTCGCCGTATATGAAATGTTCGAGGTTCAAGGCCAAGTAGCAGGCCAACCGCTTGCTGCCAGGCCAATGAAACTGGGGCCGGTCCTTGATGGTGGAAAATGAAATCCGCTTGAAGTCGGGGAAACCAGCCATGTGAACCAAGCTAAAATTGGACGGGTCTCAGCATAACATGACGCATATGCTGTCCGACAACAGCTTGATCCTTGTGATCAACGGTAAATCACCGTCGAATCATTAGATTAAAGTTTTGACGATTTTTGCTGCAAGGGCTTAGGGGCTGGCAGCAGATGTCCGCTTTGGGTCATTAACGGACTCTTTTCGATTACCTCAAAGATGTCCGCTTTCGGGGGTAAAGCAGACATATTCCTACCTTCCCTCCGATACCTCAATAATACGGTCTTCCTCAATGAAGAAGGAGAAAGACCATGTTTATCTTTCCGAATAAAACCGTACACCGTCCGCCCTGGAACAAAGGCAAGCTAACTGGACAAAAACCACCGCTTCTTCCAAAGCACGTGTGGGCAATACGAACAAAATTGCATCTCGATGGGCGCATCAGAGATCTCGCGCTTTTCAATCTTGCGATCGACAGCAAACTACGCGGCTGTGATTTGGTGAACTTGAAGGCAGGGGATGTTGCCCCACACGGTTATGCAATTGATCGTGCAATGGTGCGCCAGAGAAAAACAGGTCGCCCGGTTAAATTCGAGATTGCTGAGCACACACGGCAGGCTGTTGATAATTACCTTATAGCTAATCCCAGAACATCTGATGATTTCTTGTTTGTAGGGTGGAAAGGAAGGAATAGTTCACTAACAACTCGTCAGTACGCCCGACTGGTATCTCAATGGGTTGCAAGCGTTAGCTTGGACGAATCACTATTTGGTACGCATTCACTACGGCGAACTAAGGCTACCCTCATCTATCGGCGAACCGGGAACCTTCGAGCGGTTCAGCTGCTCCTTGGACATTCTAAGATTGAAAGCACCGTCAGGTATTTAGGCATTGAGGTGGACGATGCCTTGGACATTGCGGAGAAAGTCGACATTTGAACCTGAGGGCAGGGCGCTAGCGCCCTG
>PTLL01000068.1 GCA_002938315.1 Alphaproteobacteria bacterium MarineAlpha3_Bin2
ATGAGCCATCACGGCGGTACGGAGAAAGACTTCCACGACCACCATAAAAAGAAACATGGGAAGGAAGAATGACGGGAGGAATGAAACTATGACCCGCCTAATTAAATATCTCCCATGGCAGGATGTTTTCCCAACAATGATACGACCCAAACAATCGCGTCCAACGCATAATATCCAAAAATAGGACTACAAATGTTTCCCGGCCAATATGCCCCAATTCTGTTCAGTTTTTTCCTATCAATTTTTATGCCCTTCGTTGTCTCAGGAGTAGCAACTTATAGTGCTATTGGTCTCATTGAAGGTTTCTTTGAGACTTGGATGATTTCTTGGCTTCGCAGTTCGATAGTTGCTTTTCCAGTCATACTGATAGTTGCCCCCTTAACACGAAAGTTGGTTGACAAACTAACATCTGAGGCAACGTGATATGTGTGGAAAAATACCAAAATATCAAAAGCTTAATTGTCTCTGAATCTCCGCATTGGCCCCAGGATAGGCAATATTGGAGACGGCGATAATGCGAGAGTGTGATGTCCCTATCACTCTGGAGGAGGACGGGACGTATCGGTTTTTTGGGAATGGTGAGGTGATTCTCAGATGGAAGGAATAATCGGACTCCTCATCGTCTATTTCACATACGCACAGACCGATTTCAACATTTTTTCATCCATCCTATTACCATTAGGAGAAAGAGACTTCCACTCCATCGTTAAATTACTTTTACCTATATTGGTTCCCTTCCCCATTGGTTCGTTAAAATATAACTGATTTAAACTTTTATACCAAAACAAGTTACAGTCTCCTTGGGAATAGACTTTACCTGATATGGTCCCATCCGACGATGGTTTTAGGAGATCAAACAACATCCACCAAAAAACATACCCTTGATGTTGTTTGATTGTATCAAAATCCACATAGAAGGTATTTCTATCCACATTCACACCCACCTGCGTCCAGTCTGCAAAAACAGGTGTCGAGAGAACCGTGAGAACGAGGACGGTGGGTAGGGTTCTAATCATTCTGTAAATCCTACGTCATCTCGTATCGGGTGCATACCAAAACGACCAATCCATCCCCTCACCCCCTGCATACCCTCCGTAGTCCTCTGTAAGGGTCACACAGACGAACCACAAGGATTCCTGAGGGTTTGATACATCTGTTAATTTTCAATGATTTAACAAAAGTTTGTAACTATGAAACTACTCCCACTCGATGGTGCCCGGCGGTTTTGAGGTGACGTCATATACGACCCGGTTGATGCCGCGCACCTCGTTGATGATGCGGCCTGACACCTGGGTCAGAAAATCGTGGCTAAATGGGAATGAATCCGCCGTCATGCCGTCGGTGGAGGTCACCGCCCTGAGCGCCAACACGTAATCATAGGTGCGGGCGTCGCCCATGACGCCGACGGTCTGGACCGGTAGCAGCACCGCGAACGCCTGCCAGATGTCATCGTACAGCCCGGCCTTGCGGATTTCGTCCAGGTAGATGGTGTCGGCCTTGCGCAGGATGCCGACTTTTTCTTCGGTGACCCCGCCGGGCAGCCGGATCGCCAGCCCCGGCCCCGGAAACGGATGGCGGTTGACCATTTCATCAGGCAGGCCCAGCTCACGGCCAAGGGCGCGGACCTCATCCTTGAATAATTCGCGAAGCGGTTCCACCAGCTTCAGTTTCATCCGTTCCGGCAGGCCGCCGACGTTATGGTGTGATTTGATCGTCACCGATGGCCCGCCGGTGAACGACACGCTTTCGATGACGTCAGGGTAGAGTGTGCCTTGGGCCAGGAATTCCGCGCCTTCGATCTTGGCGGCTTCTTCCTCGAACACGTCGATGAAGGTGGCGCCGATGATCTTGCGTTTCTTTTCCGGATCGGAAACACCGTCGAGCTTGCCCAAAAACATTTCCGAGGCGTCGCGGTGGACCAGCGGGATGTTGTAATGGTCGCGGAACAGGGCGACGACCTGATCGCCTTCGCCTTCGCGCATGACCCCGGTATCGACGAACACACAGGTCAACTGGTCGCCGATGGCTTCATGCAGCAGCGCCGCGACCACCGACGAATCGACTCCGCCCGACAGCCCGCAGATGACCCGGCCTTTGCCCACCTGCCGGCGGACCTTGGCGATTTCGTCATCCTTGAACGCCGACATCGTCCAGTTGCCAACGCACCCGGCGATGGCGTGGGTGAAATTGGATAATAGCTTGGCGCCGTCCGGCGTGTGTACGACTTCGGGGTGGAACTGAACGCCGTAGAATTTGCGTTTTTCATCGGCAATGGTGGCAAATGGCGCCGTCGGGGTAACGGCAATAGGGGAAAAGCCTTCCGGGATGGCGTCGATCTTGTCACCGTGGCTCATCCATACCTGATGGGTGTCGCCGGGCTTCCAGATGCCGTCGAACAAGGCGCTTTCGCCGGTAATCTCGACCTCGGTGCGGCCGAACTCCTGATGCTCCGATGCCGTCACCTTGCCGCCCAACTGTTGGGCCATGGTCATTTCACCGTAACAGATGCCGAGCACCGGCAGGCCCATCTCCCACAAGCCGTCCGGCGCGCGCGGTGTCTCATTTTCGCCCGCCGATGCCGGCCCGCCCGACAGGATCACCGCTTTAGGCGCGAATTCACGGATGAAATCATCGGTGACCGTGTTGAAGGGGTGGATTTCGGAATACACGCCCGATTCGCGGATGCGCCTGGCAATCAACTGCGTCACCTGGCTGCCGAAATCAACGATCAGGACGCGCTCGGAATGGAGTTTGTCACCAGGATTACTTACGGCGTTCGGGGCGGCAGAATTCATGGCAGACTTTTACCCGGACGTGGTGGGAAAAGAAAGGGGAGGAGGCGTATCCCTTCATAAAAGTACGAATTCATGCCCGCCTTCATATTTGGATTGGGTGTATTTGGTCAAGCCGATAGCGAAATTGATCGTCTTATCGTCCGTGGAACACGGGAACATGGCCGTTTCGATGGTATTGTACTTGTCGATGAGATCGTCGTGATAGTGTTCGATTCTATGGGTATAACAGGGGCGTTTTTGAAGAAAGACCTGAAAATAGGAATTTTCGATCAATTCCCGGAAATGCGCGCCGGGATAAATTTTTGCAAAATCCAACCCGGTGAGAGACCGGCCGAAGTGGGCGTCGACGGCGGAGCCTGAAAAATGGAATAAAAGACCATCGTCTAACCCGTTGCGGAAATCGAAGACCCAAATATGAGATACGATTTTGGCAATTTTCATCAGGTCCATGGCTATGTAATCGGGAAAATTTTTCCCCTCGGCCTCGGCAATAACGAACTCGGCAAACACCTGAATGTCCAGATCCTGAGTCCGGCCCTTGATGGATTGCGGATCAATCATGAAATTTCATTCAACGGGGTACACAGAAGTAATTATTGGAATACCACAATTCGGTTAATTGTTTTCCAATTTTTAGATTTTCACTTCCGGGTTGCTTCCCCACTCTTGTTTTAACCGCCGTCACGCCTTATCTCTTGGGCATCCTCCTTTCTCATAATTTCTCATTATCGGAGCCAAGTCCCGGCATGCGTAAATATCTGAACATTAATCTGAACGACCACAGCGTTTCCTCCGAACAGCTTGAAGGCGAGGCGATCATCAAGGCGGGGCGGAATTTCATCGTCCGCAGCCTGTTAGACGCCGGTGCCGCGACGGTAGACCCGCTTTCACCTGAAAACCCGCTGATATTTTCCGCCGGACCCTTCGCCGGGACAAATTTTTCCAACGCCAACCGCATTTCCGTCGGCTGCAAAAGCCCGCTCACCGGCGGCATCAAGGAATCCAACGGCGGCGGCACCTTCGCCTTCGCCCTGGGCCAGCTGGAAATCGCCGGGTTGACGTTGAACGGCGCGTCCGATGACTGGACCATCATCCGCATCACCAAGGTAGGTGACATCACCTTTGAGGACGCTTCGCCCTATCTCGGAAAGGGCAACTTCGAGGCGGCGGCCATGCTGCATGAAAAATACGGCGACAAGGTCAGTCTCGCATTATGCGGCCCGGTCGGCGAATACCTGGGCCTGATTGCCGGAATCGCCTTCAGTGATAATGAAAACAGGCCTGTGCGATTGTCCGCGCGCGGCGGCGTCGGCGCCGTCATGGGTTTGAAGAAGGTCAAGGCCATCGTCTGCGACAAGGCCAAGATGCCGACGTTCTCCGACCGCAGGAAGGTCATGTCGGTGGTCAAGGAGTACGGCGCCATGATTGCCGCTGACCCCGCCGCCCAGGCCATGGGCCGCAACGGCACGGCGCAGGTTTCGGACCTGACCAACCATCTCGGCGGGCTGCCGGTGAACAACTTTTCCTCCGGCCAGCAGGTCGACACCGCCAACGAAGTCCACAAAATGGGCGGCGATTACATCCGCGATCTCAACATTGAACGCGGCGGCGAAACCACCCACGCCTGCATGCCGGGCTGCATGATCAAGTGCTCCAATATCTATGTCGACGCCGCCGGCAACGAAATAGTCTCGCCGCTGGAGTACGAGACTATTTGCCTGTTGGGCACCAATGTCGGTATCCGCGAGCCCGACGACGTGGCGCGCCTGAATGAGACCCTCAACGACCTCGGCGTCGACACCATCGAGGTCGGCGCGACGCTGGGCGTGCTGATGGAGGCCGGCGAAGCCGAATTCGGCGATCTCGCGTATATGGAAGCAGCCCTGGTGGATATCGCCGAGGGCACCGAGCGGGGAAAACTGCTGGCCCAGGGGACGTACCGGGTCGGCAAGCATTTCGGCGTGACCCGTATTCCGGTGGTCAAGAAACAGGCGATCAGCGCCTATGACCCCCGCGTCATCGAAGTCACCGGTATCACCATGACGGTCAGCGCCCAAGGCGCCGATCACACCACCGGCAACCTACCCGCCGCCGAATGTGCCGGAAAATCCACCGAGGAACTGTCGGCGTTGAGTCTGGATGTGCAGATTAACTCCGCCGCTGCCGATTCACTGGGCATTTGCGTGTTTGGGCGCACCGTCACCAACCCCAATCATGAAATGATCATCGGCGCGCTCAACGACGCCTTCGGCCCCGACCTGGACCTGGACCCGGACTTTATTAACCGACTCGGCCGCGAAACGCTGTTGAAAGAAATCGAATTCAACGAACTGGCCGGCTTCACCGAAGCAGACGACGTGCTTCCGCAGTTCTTCCATGACGAAGAATTGCCGCCGACCGGCAAAAAGGCCCGCCATTACGCCGCCGACATCAACAAATTCCAACGCCAGGCGTTGCAAGAGGCGCAGGGCAGCAGCTAACCGCGACTGGGACAAAAAGAATGAATCCGGGGTAGGCTGCTAGTGCTACAGGCAAGAGGCAAGGAAGGCCGAAGGCCTGACAGGGACTAAAAAAACGTAACGGGGAGACCGGGCGGTGTCGCATTCGACCTATTTGCCAGAGAAAATGGGCTCGGCGACGGTTTCTCCTACCGGCGCGTTTGAGGCCGGGTCGTTCCATGAATTCACCGTCACCTACACCGCCGGCTATTTCGGTATCGACGATACCGGATCCCTAAAAATCGTGCATCGGTTCGCCTCTGACATGGGGCGGCCGCAATTCACCGAGCCCGAGGCGCCGAACTACACCACCGTCGAGGCATCCAACGGCGCCATCCTGCATGTCGAATACGATATGAAAAGGAATATCCGGCCGTGGGACAAGACCGTCTATATCAAGGTCGTACGCGGCTTCCTGCGCGAGGGGGACGAGATCGTCGTTCGCTTCGGCGATAAGCGCCAAGGGTCACCGGGGATGCGGGTGCAGACCTTCTGTGAGGACACCTTCGAGTTCCGCGTCCTCGTCGACGCCATTGCCACCTACAATTACGTCGAATTACCGACCCAGCCGACCATTTCCATCATACCGGGGCCGCCGGCGATCTATAAGGCGATCCTGCCGACGCTTAGGCGCGTCGGTGATTCATTCAGGCTGTGCATGAAGGGCGAAGACCGCTGGGGCAACCCGTCGGACTTGTGTGAGGATACCTTTACGCTGCGCGCCAATATGAAGATCGACGGGCTGCCGGCGGCGGTCAAGTTTGAGGTCGGCGGGTTCGGACAAATCATCGAAGGCTTATCGGTAAAAAGTGAAGGCGATCTCAGCATCGAACTGCTGGATGAAAAGGACGCGGTGGTGGTGGTCTCGAACCCGTGCCGCCTTACCGCCGTCAATGCCCCTGGGGCCGACCTGCTGCCCTATTGGGGTGATCTGCATGGCCAATCGGAAGAAACCATCGGCACCAACTCGGCCCGGGATTTCTATGATTTCGCCCGCGATAAGGCGTTTCTCGACGCCTGTGTTCACCAGGGCAACGATTTTCAGATCACCAATGAATTCTGGCAATGGCTGAACGAGCTGTCGGCCGAGTTCAACGTCGACGATAAATTCATCGTATTCCCCGGTTGGGAATGGTCCGGCAACACCGGCCTCGGCGGCGACCGCAATATCCTGCATATGAAGGAAGGCCGCCAGATTCACCGCTCGTCCCATGCCCTGGTCGATGATCTGTCGGACACCGACACGGATTGCAATTCCGCCAATGATTTGTTCGAGGCGCTGAAGGATGAGGATTGCGTCGTTTTCGCCCACATCGGCGGCCGTTACGCCGATATCACCATCGCCCACGATGACCGCTTGGAACGCGCCGTCGAGGTCCATTCCGCCTGGGGCACCTTCGAATGGCTGGTCAACGACGCGTTTGAGCAAGGCTACCGGGTCGGGATCGTTTCGAACTCCGACGGCCACAAGGGCCGCCCCGGGGCGTCGCATCCGGGCTCGACCAAGTTCGGCGCCTATGGCGGGCTGACCTGCACTTTGGCGCCTTCCTTCACCCGCGCCGGGCTGATGGAGGGCCTGCGTAAGCGCCACCACTATGGCACCACCGGCAACCGAGTGGTGCTGGACACCCGCGCCGTCTTCGACACCCCGGCCGAGCGCTTTTCCGATGACCCCCGTCTGGATTCTGGTCTCGGCGATGTCGACTCCGAACAGGTCAGCGAGGCGATGATGGGCGACATCCTGCGGACCAATGACGCCGAGGTGACCTTTAAAATCGACGTCCTCGGCAATGCCCCCATTGAGCGCATCGACATCCGCAACGGCCTGGAGACGGTGGAGGTGTTCCGCCCTTACGAGGACGCCGATTTGGGCCGACGCATCCGCCTGTTGTGGGAGGGCTCGGAATACCGGGGCCGCGGCCGCGAGACCGTCTGGGATGGTCATGCCGAGTTGGACGGCAACAGCTTCGAAGCGCTGACCCCCATCAACCGCTACAACCTGGACAAACGGTTCGACCAAACCGCGCCCGGACGCATTGATTGGGCGGCGCTGACCACCGGCGGCTTCGGCGGCTTCGACGCGGTGCTGGCAGACCCGGACGCCGGTACGCTCAGCATCGACACCGCGCTTGTTAAAGAGCGGGTCGCCGTCAAGGACATCGGCCGGGACGAGCTGGTTTTCGCCAACGGCGGCATCGACCGCCGCATCCGCCTGTTCCGGCTGCCCGACGACAACCCGCACCGCGCCGTCACCGTCGAGCGCCGTATCCCCTTGGCCGATGATAAAGACAACGCCCTTTACGCCCGCATCACGTTTGAGGACGGCCACCTCGCCTGGTCGAGCCCGATTTATATTTTTAAGTAGAAGAGGCGAGGACGGGCGAAGCCCGGACAGGGACTAAACACCAAGTGGCGGAAATCCCTGGGTTTCCCGGCTCTTTTCGGGGCCTGGATCGACAAGAAAGGCAATATTTGCTATACTTTAGTTAATAGGCTTCGAAGCATCTTGGAGACGTCTCCTGCATGGATACGCAGCTGCATCTGATCCAAAGGAGGCAAAGATGCCTTTCGTGCAAAATGACCACTCGGTTATGTGGGAGGTCTCGCACCACCCCATAATCGTACTAGTACTGGCATTAGGAGTCGGTTTTTTAACCGTGTGGCTTGTGTTGGAGGGGTTGAGTCCCTTTGAGCCCACCGCAATTACCGACATAAACTTCGGTGCCTAACCTGTTACTAGACACCAATACCTTACTGCGCCGCGACGTAATCCCCCTCGTCGCGGCGCTTTTTTTCTGACCGACGAAAAAATTGCACCGCCGCTTCGGTCTTTTTCCGCCGTTACCGCCAGGATACCCTGGCCTTTAACGGAACAGGCTCACCATGAATATCCGCAACAAAATTTCGCTTCTCTTCCTGATCGCGATCGGGGCGATGGCGCTTGCCACCAAACCGGCGCAGGCCCACAGCTTCAACGCCGTGCTGGTGCTGCCGCTATCCGGTGGCGCGGCAGAAGCCCGCCAATACCGACAGGGCTTCATAATTGCGACGGCGGAACGGGACAGCCACCCGGACCAAGAGTCCGACGGCCATCTCGGCGGCCTCGACGTCTATGTCCAGGTTGCCGACGGGGAGGCGGGGGATCTCGATAAACGTTTGGCCACGGGCGGGAAAACCGGCAAGCCCGATATCGTTGCCGTGTTCGGGCCGGAAGCCACGTTGGAAAGGGTCCGCGCGCTGCTTGGCGGAACCAAGCCGGTGCTGCAGCCGCCCGGCAGGACACCGTTCGCCAATCCCGGCCAGCCGGGGGTCGCCAGATTTACCGCCGCCTACCAAAAAGCCTACGGCCAACCGCCTTCAGCCGCAGCGGCGCAAGGCTACAACGCCGCCCGGCGCATTGCCACGGCGGTCCGCGCCCAGGGCGGGGTTGATGATACCGCAGCGCTGCGCCGGAATTTCGAGGCAACCGCCCGCGGTTTTGCTTGGTGAGGAGAAATTGAATGCCCGAGTTTAAAGGCGGCTGCCACTGCGGCAATATTTCGGTTGTGTACCAGACCACCATCGCGGCCAAGGACGCGGTGCCGAGCAATTGCCAATGTTCGTTCTGCCGCAAGCATGCGACGCGGGGGCTGTCCGACCCCAAGGGGCAACTCGCCATCACTGTTACCGATCCGGGGCGCCTCGGCCGCTATCAATTCGGCACCAAGGCGACGGAGTTCCTGGTCTGCGCCAGCTGCGGCGTCTACGTATCCGCCTATATGGCCGACGGCGACGGCGCCTTCGCCAACGTCATGGCCAATGCGCTCGACGATCATGCGGCCTTCGGCCCCGGCACCCCGTCGGTGTACGACAATGAGGACGAGGCCGGAAAGCGGGCGCGGCGGCGCAAACAGTGGACGCCGGCGACGTTGACGATCAACGCAGCGTAAGAGGGGTGCTTACGTTAAAGGCGCGAAGGAGATCATCGTCCTGACCTCGATGCTTTCCCTGGGCGGCAACTGGGGCCCGGCGTTCGGGTTCTCAAACGATCCATGCGCGGTATAGCGCGACGGGCCGTCGGTGGCGTTATCGAAACATTTCAGCACCACCACCTCGTCCGGCTGCATGTCCGGATAATAAAACCATTCCTGGCCCTGGCTGTGGCGGACCTGGAAAATTTCGCCGGTGCGGTCTCCGTAGACCAGATCCGAGGCGACGAAGTCATCGGGCTCAACGGTGCGGGCATCGGCCATGGCCAGCGGCAGGCGCTCCGCCGAACCACCAATGGAGCGCCACACGTTGACCATGGCGAACCGATGGCCCAGGTAGCGCTCGGCCTCGGCCGCCGACATCACGTCGGTGACCCGCTTCGGCCCCGACCATTCCGTATAGTCATTGTGGATGGGGGCGACGGGCAGGCGGACCTGCTTCTCGGTGCGTTTGGCGTCGTCCTGGACTCGGATGGTGTGATCGAAGATGTGCACCGATGTCGCCCCGGTCGGCGTTTTCAGGAACGCCTCGATCTCGGGATAATAGACGCCGGTGATTTGGTCCTCGTCATAGAAATCGGTGACGGCGGTCTCAAAGCGGTCCAAGGCGAAGCCTTCGCGGTCGAGCGACGCCGGCGCGGCCAGTTGGCGGGCATCGCGCATGGTCACCGGGATATTGCGGAACTCGCCGGTGCGGGTGTTGGTCACCGAATGCGTTTCCGACATTTCGATCACCGGCTTGCCCTCGGCATGGTGAAAAAAATACAACGTCGCCTCGACGCTTTTATCCTGGTTTTGCTGTGGCATGGCGGCAGGGGCTTCCTTTGTGGAGGCGGGGTGGTTTGGCATTATAAGCGGGGATGCTGTTGAGGCGAAAAAGAATAAGGTAAGGTGTTGTCTGACACTAAATTCGACATTCTTTAATGCGATCTAAATGTCCGCTTTCGGGGGCAAAGCGGACATTTTTCAGGGCTTTCTTAACGTGTTGACTGCCCCCTCACTCCGCCGCTTCAGTCTTCCCGTCTCCCTCCGTCTCCCCAGACCCCCCAACAAAACTCTCGTCATAAAGCTTGCCGCCTTCGGCCTCGAACTTCTCGCTCATTTCGGCCATGCCGTTTGCGGCGTATTCGCGGACCTGGTTGGTGATCTCCATGGCGCAGAATTTCGGCCCGCACATGGAGCAGAAGTGGGCTGTCTTGTGGGCGTCTTTGGGCAGGGTGCGGTCGTGGAAGTCTTTCGCCGTTTCCGCATCCAAACCTAAGTTGAACTGATCTTCCCAGCGGAATTCGAACCTTGCACGGCTGAGCGCGTCGTCTCTGGCTTGCGCGCCGGGGTGGCCCTTGGCGAGGTCGGCGGCGTGGGCGGCGATTTTATATGTAACTACACCTGTTTTTACGTCTTCGCGGTCGGGCAGGCCCAAGTGTTCCTTCGGCGTCACGTAACACAGCATGGCGGTGCCGAACCAGCCGATCATCGCCGCGCCGATGCCGGACGTGATGTGGTCGTAGCCCGGCGCGATATCGGTGACCAGGGGCCCTAAGGTGTAGAACGGCGCCTCGCCGCAGACATCCAATTGTTTTTCCATGTTGGCCTTGATCTTGTGCATGGGCACGTGGCCGGGGCCTTCGTTCATGACCTGGACGTTTTTCTCCCAAGCCAGCTTGTTGAGCTCGCCTTGCGTGTCCAATTCCAGGAATTGCGCCTGGTCATTGGCGTCGGCGGTGCAGCCGGGGCGCAATCCGTCGCCCAGCGAATAGGAAACGTCATAGGCGGCCATGATGTCGCACAGTTCCTCGAAATTGTCGTAGAGGAAGTTCTCTTTATGGTGCGCCAGGCACCATTGCGCCATGATCGAGCCGCCGCGGCTGACGATCCCGGTGATGCGCTCGGCGGTGAGGTGGATGTATTTCAGGCGCACGCCGGCGTGGATGGTGAAGTAATCGACGCCCTGTTCGCACTGCTCGACGATGGTGTCGCGGTAGATCTCCCAGGTCAGGTCTTCGGCGCGGTCGACTTTTTCCAAGGCCTGATAGATCGGCACCGTGCCGATCGGCACCGGCGAATTCCGGATGATCCATTCGCGGATGTTGTGGATGTTTTTGCCGGTACTGAGATCCATGACGTTGTCGGCGCCCCAGCGCGTCGCCCATACCATTTTGTCGACCTCTTCGGCCACCGACGACGTCACCGCCGAATTGCCGATGTTGGCGTTGATCTTGACCAGGAAATTGCGGCCGATGATCTGCGGTTCCAGCTCCGGGTGGTTGATGTTGGCGGGGATGATGGCGCGGCCGCGGGCGACCTCGTCGCGCACGAATTCCGGCGTCACGATCTCGGGAATCTCGGCGCCGAAGCTCTCGCCCTGGTCGATCACCGCTTTGGCGGCGGCGGGGTCGTGGGCGCGGTTCATGTTCTCGCGGATGGCGATGAATTCCATTTCCGGCGTGATGATGCCGTCGCGGGCGTATTTGACCTGGCTGACGGCGGCGCCGTTGATGCCGCGCATGGGTTTGCGCAAGGCGGGGAATTCCGGCACCAGATGCTCGCCGGTGGCGTTGTTGTCTTCCAGCTTGACGGTACGGCCTTCGTATTCCTCGACATCGCCGCGCGCCTTGATCCAGGGCTCGCGCAGGCGCTTCAGTCCGGCTTCGATATCGATGGTTTCGGCCGGGTCCGTATAGGGGCCGGACGTGTCGTAGACCACCACCGGCGGTTCCTTGGCCGTTTCATGCAGGGAAATTTCGCGCATCGGCACCCGCACGTTGGGATGCAGCGTGCCGTCGACGTAAATCTTGCGGCTGGCGGGCAGCGGCCCGGTGGTGATATCGGATGTTTTGGGTTTTGAAATAACGTTCATGGGCTGGATCTCCTATCCCTTCGCCGGCATGACCCGGAGCAGGTTATAAGGGTCGCCACGCTGCACTCCTGTAGGGTACGTAGAAACAGAGTGCCACCGGCTTCTCAGCCCCTTGCGGGGCTCCCCTCGGAACTTCCTAAATGTGGGCCCGATTAGCGGGGGCGTCAAGAAGAGT
>PTLL01000069.1 GCA_002938315.1 Alphaproteobacteria bacterium MarineAlpha3_Bin2
AGAAACAAATTTTATATTCTTTTCATGTAAAACAACTGAAAGCCATGCGGCTGCCGAATCGCCTTCGGAGTGCCCTACAATACAATAATTGGCATTTTCTCCGTATTTTTCTTTAACATGTTTAAACATATGATATTGAATTTCTAATGGTTCATAAGCTGCGCTATACTTTGATCTTTTAAAGCCTTTTTTGAAATCAGTTACTTTACTAAAAACAAACAGGTCAGTTTTTCTTAGAGGAGAATAAAAATTTACATTGTTATTTGAAAACCATCTACCCATTTTATTTAAGTCTCTACCTCTTTTTGTCATGATAAAATATCCTTCTTGTGTAAACCCCCTGCCTCCATGATAAATTAGGACATTATTACGATTTTTGTCGTCTGCTAAATTTTCAAAATACCTCCAACCTTGTCCCTCCTGTTCTTTGCCAACAATAATTGGATCAGTCTGATCAGAAAATCGTTTTAGATCTGCGTTTGGTTCTTTAAATTCTTTTGGAAAGGCAGTTATTCCGGCAGCACCCATAAGAAAACCAATGGTTTTGTCTTCCGCAAATACCTCAGAAAATGAAAATAATAAAAATGACAGGATGACTAACGTCCTCATGATAACACCTCCATTAAACCGGGATTTCCCATATGGACCGACATTCCCCAGATGACTTCCAAGACTGTGGAAATTGTACAACAGTACCAGTATCCCTAAAAGAGCCTTTCGCCCTGACAGCGGATGACCTTAATGCCCATTTTGGTTTTCCAATCAAAGAAGGAATAGAGGCGGCAAATGCACTATTCAAAAAGCGACTGTCTAACGTCAGCACCTATGGGACAAATTAGCCTGATTGTTCCAATTTATATGACGACGGACACTTCCAGGTGCAGCGGAGGTCTTCACCGCCGAGGCCGCGCCAATTCCCCAAGACACCCCGCAAAATTTCGGGAAGGTCTTCCAGGGTCATAATTTCTTCTTTCAAGGCTCGATGCCTCCTCAATCTAGTATCCAAAAAAAATGGCCGCACGCGCCACCGGGTACATACCCGATGAATATTTTTTTAAACGCCCTTATTTAAAATGGTGAGGCTATACTCCCCATTCACGGTCGCCGTCCCTTTTTATGGACGGCGTCTTCACCATACGGACCGCACATCGATGTTCTATAAAACAGACGAGCCGCACGGGCTTCCTCATGACCCTCTCAAAAGCTGCGTGGTGCCGCGGCCAATCGGCTGGATATCGTCCCTGGCCGCTGACGGCACCGTCAATCTGGCGCCCTTCAGTTTTTTCAACCTGCTTTGTTCCGAACCGCCAATGGTGATGTTTGCCGCCAACGGCAAACACCCGCACGGGCATAAAGACAGTATCGTCAATGTCGAAGCCACCGGCGAATTCGTCTGCTCCATGGCGACATGGGACCTACGCCAACATGTGAAAGAGACCAGTGCGCCGGTGCTGCCGGATACCAATGAGTTCGAACTGGCCGGCCTGGAGACCGAACCGTCTGAACTGGTCAAGCCCCCCCGGGTCAAGGCATCGCCAATCCACATTGAATGTAGGTATCACCAGACCGTGGATTTGCCGTGTGATATTGAAGACGGACGCAACACCATCTGCATCGGGCATGTTGTCGGCGTACATATCAGGGACGAGGCGCTCACCGACGGCCTGATAGATACCGCCCGCATCAAGCCGCTGTCGCGGTTAGGGTACCAGGAATTCACCATCGCCGAGAAGGTCTTTGCGATCCCTTTTCTAAAGAAATAACAAGGTCGCGCTGACAAAAGTTCGATACCCCTTCCCTTCCGCGGCGTGGCGATCAACAATTGAGCCATGGAAGAACTGCCCCCTAAAATTCCTACCGGCATGCAACCCGACCCGAAGGACGTGTCCTTCGACCTTGACCTTGCCCTGTCTTCGGTGGTGTCGGTGCGCACCGAAATTCCCGACGACGCCTTCACCGCCGGATCGTTGGGAACGGTGCGCCGCGGCCACGGCGTCGTTATTGCCGAAGGCGGCCTGATACTGACCATCGGCTACCTGATTATCGAAGCGGCTTCCATTTGGATGCTGGACGCAAACGGCCGCGCCATTCCCGGCGACGTCGTCGGTTATGACCAGGAAACCGGGTTCGGCTTGATTCGGGCACTGGACCCGGCTGGCTTGACGCCGCTGCCAATCGGACAATCAGGTGATCTCAGCGTCGGTGAAAAGGTGATCTTCGCCGGTAACGGCGGCCGCACCCAGGCGTTAAAATCCCGGGTCGTTTCCATCCGCGAGTTCGCCGGCTATTGGGAATACCTTTTGGACCAGGCCATTTTCACCTCACCCCCGCATCCGTTTTGGGGTGGCGGCGCGTTGATCGGCGCCGACGGCACTCTTCTTGGCATTGGCTCGCTGTTCGTTCAAGACTCGGCCACTCCTTCGGAACCCCTGGACGGCAACATGGTGGTGCCCATCGACATTCTGGAACCGATCATCAAGGATTTGATGACGTCAGGCCGGTCGCAAAAACCGAAACGGCCGTGGCTCGGCATGTTCTCAGCCGAAGCCACGGGTCAGGTCCTGGTCGCCGGCATGTGGGATGGCGGTCCGGCGGAGGCTGCCGGTCTTGAGATCGGCGATCTGGTGATGGAAGTGGACGGCACCCCCATCACCGGCATGGCGGACATGCTGCGCCACATCTGGGCGCTGGGCGAAGCCGGGGTCGAGGTGCCGCTGATTATTTTTCGTGATCGTGGCATTAAGGAAATCCGGGTACCCTCGGCCAGCCGCGAGGATTTTTACAAAACCCCCCGCTTGCATTAATTCGCCGACCTTTCCCCGTTCGCCCCGTCTGATTTAAATTTTGTCTAATTCCTCGCGACGCTCCTTGGCGGGTATGGACCAGAGTTAATTCCAGGAAATGAACACGAAAAACATGGTTTCCCGAGGCGATATGTTTCACCGTACGTCGCCATGACCGATCCCAAACAACAACTTCAAGACCAGATCAAAGCCCTCAAGGACGAATACGGGGCCTTATTGCCTGAACGCCTTAACGAACTGGATTCCGCCTTTGCCGATTTACCGGACGATATCCGGGCCACGGCGGCGCGCCAGGCGCTGGAAACCCTGTGCGCGCTAGCCCATAAATTTACCGGGTCGGCCGGAACATTTGGTTTCATGGCCATTAGCGAAGCCGCCGCCCGCCTGGAGGCACTTTGCCAATCCCTACTGGAAGGTGCGGACGACGCGGCGGCGGGCGGGCGCGAAACCATGGCCAGCCTGGTGGCGGCGGTACGGGAGGCGGCGGCGCAAGACACCGACTAGGGAATTAGCCTTTCGTCGATTCTGTTTCGAGAATTTTTTTCAAATCGTCTGGAATGGGAATGGTTTTGCCGGACTGGAAATCAAAAAAAACGTTGGCGCTGCCGGCGGTGGCCACGTTTTCACCGTCTTTGAACAATCCATAGGCGGTGGTGATGGACTTGGTGCCGATCCGCATAAACCGGGCACCGATATCGACGGTGCCGGGGAAATGCATCTCGCGGCGGTAATCGATGTTGACGCTGGCGAGGATATAATCGATGGCGCCACCGCCCTGAGAGCGCAGAAAATCATTGAGAAACGCGACCCGTGATTGCTCCACATAAGCGGCATACGCAACGTTATTGATGTGACCCATGCTATCCTGATCGGAAAACCTGAGGCTGACCGGGGTCCAGTGCTGGAAGGTCCCGGCCGCGGTCAGGTCGGGGGCGTTATCGGAGGATTCAGCATTCATTTGTTTTTATAGACCTTCGGTTGGAATGAAATCATGGGCGCCGATCCCCTGCACATTGACAAAACGGCAACGCCCGCCATCCTTTCCGGTTACCCGATGCGCCGTATTGGCAGCCACGGAAAAGGTGTCGCCGGATTGGAGATCTTGTGTTCCCAAGGCGGATTTGGTTTCCACGGTCATCGGGCCTTCGAGGCAGATAAAGGTATCCGCAATCTCGGAATGATAATGCCAGAGCACTTCCTCCCCCGGTTCAAGGGTCAGAATCTGGACGCGTAAATCCGGTGTTTCAGCAATCAGTTCCCGGCCTTCAATGAAATAAGGGAGGTCTTCGGGCTTTGTCACAACACTTCACGTTTTTTAAGGTCGGCGATTTCTTCGGCCGAGAATCCGAATTCGTCAAGAATTTCGTCGGTATGCTGGCCGCGCTTGGGCGTGGCAACGCCGGTGCGGGGTTCATACCGGCTCATGCGGGCGGCCTGGCCGGAGACATTGAAGGTTCCCAGTTCAGGATGGGTGACCGGATGTTCCATGCCGATATGCTTGACCTGCTCATCGGCAAACACCTGATCAATGGAATATATAGGGCCGCATGGGACCCCCGCCTCGTTCATCAACGCGATCCATTCGGCGCTGGTTTTGTCCTTCGTTAGCGAGTTGATTTCGTCATTCACGGCGTCGCGGTTTTCCGAGCGCTTCGGTCCGGTGTTGAATTCAGGTTTATCCGCCATTTCGGGCGCATCCAGAACATTACACAGGCGAACCCAAATGGCTTCGCCGGTAGTGGCGATATTGATATGGCCGTCGGACGTCTTGAAAACGCCGGTGGGAATGGATGTGGGGTGGTTGTTGCCGGCCTGCGGGGCGACCTCTTCCTTCATCAGCCAACGCGCACCTTGAAAATCCAGCATTGTGATCATCGCCGCCAACAACGACGTCTGCACCCATTGGCCCTCGCCGGAACTATCCCGTTCCAACAACGCCACCATGGTGCCAAGGGCGGCATAAAGCCCGGCGCTAAGGTCGGCGATAGGAATACCGACGCGGACCGGTCCCTGGCCCGGCAACCCGGTGATCGACATCAACCCGCCCATGCCCTGGGCAATCTGGTCGAACCCCGGACGCTTGGCATAGGGGCCATCCTGGCCGAAACCGGAAATACTGGTCAGCACGATAGCAGGATTAATGGTCTTCAGGGTTTCATAACCGATGCCGAGGCGATCCATCACGCCGGGTCGGAAGTTTTCCACTACCACGTCGGCCGCCTTAACCAAGCGCTTGAATACAGCGACCCCGTCCGGGTCCTTCAAGTTAATCGTCATGCCGCGCTTATTGCGGTGGATGTTCTGATAATCAGGCCCGTCGCGCGCCCCGCCCATGCCCTTGGAGGGATCAATGCTTTCCGGCGCCTCGATCTTGATGACGTTGGCGCCCCAATCGGCGAATTGGCGCACCGCCGTCGGGCCGGAGCGGACTCGCGTCAGGTCGAGGACGGTAAAGCGGGAAAGTGGGCCAACGGGGCGCTCAGACATAGCCGGAGCCTACCCCGGCGTCCATGAGCGGGCAACAGCATCCTTTGGCTAAAATTAATGGCCTTCGTCCATCCAGTCGCGGACGACTCTCAGTGCCCGTTCGGGGAATTCGTCAACCAGTTTGCCGACACGTTTAGCCAACAAATTTTCAACCCGGCGCTCGATCCGCACGACGTCCAGAACACTGGGATTGAAGCGCACGTTTTCAACCGCGTCATGTTCCATGCCTGCCGGCATTTAAACTCCTCCCGAGGGGTTTTTTACCACAGACAATAGCCGCGAGTCACCGCGCCCGTGGGCAATTCCGGATAGCGGAAAAAAAGCCGGACCCATTAAGAGGCTCGTCGAAGGAGTAGAGTGAAGTGAATATCTGAGGGTAGTATCGCCTATTTTCATTACAGCCGATGTGGTGGCCATCACACCCTTGAAAATTCCTTTAAAATTAGCAAAAGAGACGGGTGTTCCTACCGCCGGAATGGGCTATCGTCTTTTTTTTATTTAAAACCCTGCCAATACTAGGAGGAAACAAAATTAATGTCACCCAAGGACAACCTAGACAACCTGAAGACAGGTGGGGAAATTCTTGTCGATTGCCTAAAAATCAACGGCGTCGAAAAAGTTTTTTGCGTGCCCGGCGAAAGCTATCTCGCCGCTCTCGATGCCTTCCATGATGTTCCTGAAATTCAACTTGTCATCTGCCGTCAGGAAAGCGGCGCGGCGATGATGGCCGATGCCCATGCCCGATTGACCGGGAAGCCCGGCGTTTGTTTCGTCACCCGCGGCCCTGGCGCCACTAACGCGTCGGCGGGTCTTCATATCGCGTTTCAGGATTCGACGGCGCTGATCTTGTTGATCGGGCAGATCGCCCGTGACCACACCGAACGTGAAGCCTTCCAAGAAATCGATTACCGCCGCATGTTCGGTGAAATGGCGAAATGGGTCGGCCAAATTGACGATGAAGCGCGGGTTGCGGAATACCTCAGCCACGCCTTTTACCGGGCCCAGGCAGGACGCCCCGGACCGGTGGTATTGGCATTGCCCGAAGACATGCTCACGGCCCGCGCCGCCCCGGCAACAATTACGGCAGCGGTGGAAATTCAGGCCCATCCCGGCGCCGATGATATGCAGGCGCTGAGCGAACTTCTTGGCAAAGCGAAACGGCCGTTGGCGATCCTCGGCGGCGGCGGTTGGGACGCCCAGGCCTGCGAAGATTACCGGGCCTTCGCCGAAGCCTCCGAAATTCCTACCGCCGTCACCTTCCGCTGCCAAGATCGCCTCGACAACACCTCTGCTAGCTATTGCGGCGACCTCGGCGTCGGGCAGAACCCGAAACTGAAAGCGCGGGTTGGCGAGTCCGATCTGTTGTTGGTGATCGGCCCCCGCATGGGCGAGATGACCACCGGTGGCTATACCTTGTTGGACATCCCAAATACCCAACAAACCATGGTTCATGTGCACCAGGGCGCCGAGGAAGTGGGACGGGTCTATCAGCCGGACTTAGGTATCAACGCCGGCATGAAAACCTTCGCCAAGGCAATTCGTGCCCTGGCCCCGCAAAAACCCGCCTGGAGCGATTGGACCAAATCCGCCCGCGACGATTACCTGGCCTGGACCGAACCCCCTGAAATTCCTGGCGCCGTGCAAATGGGCGAGATCATGGCATGGCTGAACGAACGGCTTCCCGAGGACACCATCGCTTGCAACGGGGCCGGAAACTTCTCCTCCTGGGTCAACCGGTTCTATCGGTACCGCGCCTACGGTACCATTTTGGGCCCGACCAGCGGCTCCATGGGTTTCGGCGTTCCCGCAGGCGTGGCCGCCAAATTGACCCATCCGGAGCGCACCGTCGTCGTTTTCGCCGGTGACGGTGAATTCATGATGACCGGGCAGGAATTTGGCACCGCCGTCCAACACGGCGCCAATATCATCGTCCTCCTGGGCAATAATTCCATGTACGGGACCATTCGCATGCATCAGGAACGCGACTATCCCGGCCGCATTTCAGGCACCGATTTGGTAAATCCCGATTTTGCCGCCTATGCGGAAGCCTTCGGCGGGCACGGCGGTATCGTTGAAAAAACTGAAAATTTCCCTGCCGCCTTTGAAGCGGCGGTCGATTCCGGCAAACCGGCGATTATCGAAATTCGCATTGACCCGGATGCCGTGTCACCGGTAGCGACCCTTTCGGGGCTCCGCAAAGCGGCCCTAGGGGAGGGGAAATAACGAAACGCGCAACAATGGCAAAACGAATCCTTAAAATTCTCGCAAGCATGGTCGCGGCTGTCGTTCTGTTCGTTCCAGGTGTTGCCATGTTTGTTGACGATGAGACCCTTTCGGGCACCCTCGAAGATGCCCCTTTCCTTGGGCCTTACACCGAACAAATCATCACCACCAAGAGGGACGCCGCCAATGCGCTTGCAGATGCTGTAGCCGACGCCGTCGCCGGACTGGACTCGTTTTATCTGGAAGTCTTCGATTCCTCCTCCACCAACGACCAGGTAGCAAAAAAAGTGGTGATCGAATTATCTGCTCCCCCGCCCAAAAGCGCTAACAGACCGCCACCCCCGCCACCCCAGGCCATGGTAACGCCGCCGGCAGAGCCGGCATTCAAGGCTTCCGTTGAGAAATCGCCGCCGGCCAAAGTTAACCCGCCCAAAACAAACACCAATAAAACCCCCAGTGAAATTGCAAGAAGCACCCCACCGGTTACGGACGCTGGCGCCGATCAGGATCACAAGCGGGGGTTACTTTTCTATAAGGGTATCGGCGTCGACAAGGACTTCAAAAAAGCCGCCCAATGGTTCAAACGCGCCGCAAAAAACACACACAGCGGTGCTCAATACAATTTGGGTATTATGAGTTATTTGGGCCAAGGTGTGCCCCAGGACTACGCCCAGGCGGCCCACTGGTTTCAAAAAGCCGGTGAACAAGATCATGCCGCTGCCCAATACAACCTAGGATTTCTCTATTACGAAGGAAAAGGGGTGGAAAAAGACGATCTCCAGGCCTTTATGTGGATAGATCGCTCCGCCAATTTGGGCGACGACAAGGCGAAGCGGGCGCGGGAAACCCTGCAAAAGGCCTTGCCTAGGGAAATTTTCATCCAATAAGTGATAAAATATGACCAAACTTTGAAATATCCGGACATATTCCACACATAAACGTGAATTGATTAAACTTTATACTTTCAACCAACCAAGATATCAAAAACCCGCCTGGAATTCGAACCGACGCATTCATGCGACCCCAATTTTGGTGGGGGGTATAAAGATTGAGTGACCGCAAACGATTACTTGTCCTTTTAGGGATCATGACCGGCGTCGCTCTGTCCCCCGCCATATTAAACAGGTCGTCATCAATCTGGTATCCAACGCCGTCAAGTTCACGCCATCAAAAGGGACCATCAAGCTTGAAATCCAGATCGATAATCAGAAGGCTATAACCCTAATCGTCGAAGACACCGGGATCGGCATTAAATCCGAAAACATCGAAAAAATTATGAAGCCCTTCGGTCAAGTCGGTAATATCTATTCCCGCGACCACGAAGGAACGGGGTTGGAGCTTCCGTTGGCCAAGTCCCTTTTGCGACTCCACGGGGCGAACTTGAAAATCAGCAGCGAATACGGAAAGGGATCCAGGGCAAGCGCCCAATTCCCACCAAGCCGAACGGTGGCCGTTAAACTCACCGTAGGCGCCGCTGCCGTTGGCGCGAAGTTAACGCCGTTGCCTCGTGGTCAGGGCTTCGCGGCGGGCGATATAGAGCCCGCAGACAACGACGAAGCCGGCGCCGGAAAGGGTCCAGGCATCCGGTAGGTCTCCCCACAAGACGAATCCGAATATTACCGCCCAGATCATGTTGGTGTATTTGAACGGCGCCAACAACGCCGCCTCGGCCCAGCGGAACCGTTCGATTAGCAGATAATGCGCACTGCCGACGAATAAACCGCTTAGCCCCATCAGCCCTAAGTCTTTAAGCGACACCGCCGACCAACCGAAGGGCAGCGTGCAAAACCCAAACAAAATCACCGCCATGGTTGAAAAACACAATATGGACATCGACGTTTCCTGGGCCGATATCCGGCGTGTGGTGATGTCCCGAAGGGCGCCGGCAAAACTGGCGACCAAGGGGAACAACGCCGCCCACTGCACCGCCTCGCCGGTCGGGCGGATCATCACCAGCACCCCAATCAATCCAATAAAGACGGCCACCCATCGCCGCCATCCTACGGTTTCCCCCAATAACGGGGGCGCCAATGCAGCAATGAACAAAGGCCCGGCGAAGGTAATGGCGATGGCATCGGCAAGGGGCAGGAAGCTAAGCCCGGTGATGAAACAAAAACCGCTGGTTATAGCGAACCCGGCGCGAGTGGACTGGGCCTTGAAACTGTTGATGCGGATCAGGGCGAACCCCCCGGAACGCCAAACGATAAGAGAGACCGCCAGGAGCACGAAAAGCCCCCGAACGAATAGCAATTGGCCAACGGGATAATCAACGGTTAACCACTTCAGGACCGCATCATTGGCGGTAAGCAATGCGCCGCCCAGGATGGTGAGAGCAATGCCGCGACCTGGCGCGGCGGAGCCCCGGACAGTAGTCTCCATCTAAGACCCGTAGAGGAAAGAAACGATGGCGACGGCGGCCGCGATCCCGGCGATATCTGCGGACAACGCGGCAACCAGGGTATGGCGAATGCGCCGGATACCTATGGCGCCGAAGTAAACGGCGAGAACGTAAAAGGTCGTCTCCGTAGACCCCTGGATGGTAGAGACCAGATACCCGACATAGCTGTCGGGGCCGATGGCCGGATCCTGGATGATCGAGGCCAGAATTCCATAGGCGCCGGAACCGCTCAACGGCCTCAACAGGGCCATCGGCAGGGCCTCGGATGGAAGGCCGACGCTGCCGGTGACGGCGCCCAACGGTTGCACCAACATGTCCATGGCGCCGGATGACCGGAACATGGCCACGGCAACCAGGATCGCCACAAGATAAGGAATGATCCTGAGCGCCACCTGAAATCCATCCTTGGCGCCTTCGACGAAGGCTTCGTAAATGTTAATCCGGCGCACCACCCCAAACCCCAATAGCCCGACCATCAAGCCTGGAATGATCCACGGCGAAATAGCACGACCGTATAGAATAGTTAACGGGATGATTCCGACAATTCCGGCCAGTACCAGCATTGACACCCACCCCGGATAGCCTTCTGTGGCGGTATCATCATTTTCTACGCCGTCAGACGAACCGGCTTCAACTTCACCAGTACCACTGCTGGCGGCGGCCGCGGCCATGTCAGCCGCCCGCACCGGCCAATACCGCTGACACAGCTTGGCCATAATGATCGCCACCATGGTCGAACAGATGGTCGCGAACAGCGTCGTCGGCAATATCCCCGCCGGGTCGGTGGAACCCGCCGCCGCGCGAAGGGCGATGACGCCGGTTGGCAACAGGGTGACGCTGGAGGTGTTGATGGCCAGGAACAGGACCATGGCATTGGACGCGGTGCCCTTGTTCTGATTGATACTATCCAGTTGCTGCATGGCGCGGATTCCGAACGGCGTTGCGGCATTGCCCAGCCCCAAGGCATTGGCCGCCATGTTGAGGATCATCGCCCCCATCGCCGGATGATCGGCGGGCACATCGGGGAACAGGCGAACCATCAACGGCCGAACGGTGCGGGCGATGATCAACAACAGCCCGCCTTCTTCGGCCACCTTCATCAGGCCTAGGAACAAGGCCATGACCCCGACTAGCCCCAACGCCAATGTCACCGAACCCGTCGCCGCATCGACCATGGCGACAGCCAAATCTTGCATTGGGCCCCCGGCATTCGCGGCCTCGGCGGCCTTGGGCGCGTCCGGGGAAACCGGAGACGGGGTCCAAGTCACTTGCCGGAACCCAGCAACGACAAATGCAATCAGGACGATGGCAAAAAAAATGGCGCTCAAGGGAAATTCCGTATCAGGGGTGAGGCCGAATACCTGTGCCTATGTTCGTCCCTGGAACGGTGAAAGAAAAGGGTCTTTCACCGCTCCCTCCGGGTAGAGGCGGCTTATAAGGGCAACAGGCGGTCCGGGTAATCGCTGATGACAGCATCGACGCCCCAATCGAACAGCTTTTCAGCCTCGGCCAATTCGTTGACGGTAAAGGCGCGCAACGCATAACCGGCATCTCTCACGGCGCTTACTTTATTTGCCGTCAGGTGCTTCGCTTGGGCATGTAGGGCGTCGCAGTCCAAACGCTTCAAAAGGTCTTTCCAATTTCTGGGGATTTTAAACACCAACAATGCCCGCGCAATATCGGGGGCAACCTCACGGGTGGCTTCCAGGGTTTGCGCCTCGAAACTTGAAACTATCGGTTTGGGGAGAATATCTGGCCAGGCCTTGTTCAGCACCGCTGCGACGGCCCGGCCGGATTTCCGGGCGAGGCCGGGGCTCGGCTTGATCTCAATATTGGCACCCAGACCACGATCCGCCAATACCTGGATAGCTTGTTCCAGCGTCGGCACCCGTTCACCGGAAAATTCTTCCCCGAACCAGGCGCCGATTTCAAAGGTTTGGATATCCTTTAACGCCGTTGTCGTCACCTCTCCACTGACCCCAGTGATCCGTTCCAATTTGTCATCATGAAAGACGATGACGACGCCGTCTTCAGTAATTTTAGTATCGAATTCCACCCAGCCGACGCCTAGATCATGGGCCTTCTTAATTGACGCCAAGGTGTTTTCCGGCGCATGGCCAGCGGCGCCTCGATGGCCGATTACTTTGGGAACGGTAGTGGATTTTGTTTTCATCATCGCTAGGGTCAGAACTCATTAACCTTTAGATGATTCAATGGTCTGGAACTCAACATCGGAGGTTTTGGACCATGAGGCGTTTATTTTGGTTGTCGGATCGTCAGTTTGAA
>PTLL01000007.1 GCA_002938315.1 Alphaproteobacteria bacterium MarineAlpha3_Bin2
TTCAGGTGTACGATGGTGGAAACGTAATTGATGATTGTCGGGATATCGAAAATCATATCGTCCGGCGTCGCCGATTGAACTTCTTCGCCGTTGAGTCGCGTCGATAAGCGTATCTTAAACGGATCATCAATCTCATCGGCGGTGACGAAACACGGACCCGAGGCGCCCGACCCGGTGAAGTTCTTGCCCGCGGGGACACTATGCTTCTGCCATCCCCGAACCGACCCGTCGTCCATGATCGTATAACCGGCAATGACGTCAAATGCGTCTTCCTTGGCAACAGCCCGGCATTCACGTCCGATCACCAACACCAGCTCACCCTCATAATCGAAAGTCTGGGCGGCTTCACCCGGTGGTAGGATCAAGGGCTGCAGATGGCCAACCAGGGCACCTTCCCATTTATTGAAAAGAGAAATGTTTTCCGGCGGCGGCATGTCGCCGTGAACGGGATGGCGCTTCGGGTAATTGACGCCGACGCAGATGACTTTTTCAGCATCATGAAGCGGCGGCAGATAGTGGGCGTCCTCTAATCCGATATCAACATCCCTTCCCTCAGCCCAGTCGGCGATATCGGCAAAGCCATTTTTTTCGATGACCGCGCGGATGGATGGATAGGTGTCAGCCAAGGCCCCGGTCACGGCAATAATACCATCCTCGGTGTAGACGCCGAGCCTTGGCTTTTCGTCTTCAAGGTAACACGCCAATTTCATGGCTCCCCCTCCCGCATCCGTTTACTGTGTTCCTGCATTTGTGCCATCCGGCACCTAAAATGGAAAGGCACCTCCCTTGAGCGACATCATCCTCCATCATTATCCGCAATCGCCGGTCACGGAGAAAGTCCGCGTCGTGCTCGGCATTAAGAGACTTGATTGGCGCTCGGTGATCATTCCCCGGCTGCCGCCGAAACCCGACCTGATGCCATTGACTGGGGGGTACCGATTGACGCCGGTCATGCAAATTGGCGCCGATGTCTATTGCGACACCCAATGCATCATCCGCGAGCTCGAGCGCCGCCATCCTGAACCGACGTTGTTTCCGGGCGGCGCCGAGGGCATGGCTTGGGGGGTCGGCCGCTGGACCGACGGGCCGATGTTTGACAACATTCTTGAGGTCGTTTTTGCCGACGCCGCCGACGACATGCCCGACGAATTCAAGGCCGACCGGGGATTGCTGTATTTCGGCCCCGGGTTTGACCTTTCAGCGCTCCAAGAAATCATGACTGACTCCCTGGTGCAGTTGCGCGCCCAATTCAGCTGGATGGACGAACGGGTGGCGGGCCGCGATTTCATGTTAGGCGCCGAACCGGGCCTACCCGACGCATTGTGTTATTACTTGGTCTGGTTCCTTCGCGGACGCTATTCGAAAGGGCCGGAATTTTTGGATCAATTTCAGCACTTGATGAATTGGGAACAGCGCGTCGAGGCCATTGGCCACGGCCGTCCCACCGATATGAACTCTGCCGATGCGCTGGCCATCGCCAAGGACGCCACCCCGGCTGGTCAACGGAGTGATGTGGTTGACGACCTGGCCGGGCTTCACACCGGCGATAACGTCGCGGTCGAGCCCACCGGGGTCAGCGGCTGTACCGCCGTTGCCGGCACGGTCATCCATATCGACAATCAGGAAATAGCCCTCGCCCGCACGGATGAGGTCATCGGCAACGTCGTCGTCCACTTCCCCCGCGCCGGATACCGGGTGACGAAAGTTTGATTTTTAAAATTGGCGAAAATACTTTTACTTATCCCCAGGTTCCACAGGAAAACACCCCAATGTGGATTGAATAACTCTATGGCTCCGAAAATTCGGGTGGTACTGTGTACGTGGAATTTAGGGAATTGGTTGGCTTGCCAAACGAGGAACTAAGTTCTGGAGTTCAGGAAAAGAGTTGGCTTGCCAACGATGGAACTGGGTTCCACTCAAAGGTTCCCAGGGTCCGCAAGGATTTTAAGAAGTTTTGAGTAGGGAGCGGCCCGACGGAGCAATCCGACGGGCCGTTTTCTTTTTGCACCTCAAGAACCGCTGGCGCCGACGAATTCAGCGACTGCGTCGGCCAAATCTCCACCGAACAGGTCGAGGAAAAAATGACCGGCCTCCTAGACCCTGAAGCCCGCGCATGATCTCCATGTCCTAATGTGCCAAGGTACTGTCGGCCAGGGACTTGCCGGAGGCAAGGTGGAGGTTGGCATTCAGGGTCAACCCGCCATGCTTGATTATTACCTCTTCCGCATGCGCCGGCAGAACCAGGGCGCCAAACAATAGAGCGGCAACGAATACACGAACCATCGAAAGCCCCCCGCTATAATTTACATTTTTATAAAATGTTCAAAATTTCTAGCATCCAATGGACCGTTGCATCACCACCTTTTCCCCCTTTCCCCCTCAGCCGCCAGCGTGTAGAACGCCTCCATGCCGATCATCACCGACACCCAAGCCCTGAGTGAATTCTGCGACCGCCTACGCGGCGCCGAATTCATCACCGTCGATACCGAATTCATGCGGGAAAAGACCTATTGGCCAATCCTGTGTCTGGTCCAAGTGGCTGGGCCGGACGAAGCCAAGGCCATCGACGCCATGGCCGACGGCATCGATCTTGCCCCGTTGTTCGAGCTGATGGCTGACGACAGCATCCTCAAAGTCTTCCATGCCGCGCGACAGGATTTGGAAATTTTTCACCACCTGGCCGGGGCGTTACCGACGCCGGTATTCGATACCCAGGTCGCGGCCACGGTCTGCGGCTTCGGCGACTCGGTCGGCTATGAGGCGTTAATCGCCCAGTTGGTCAACGCCAAAGTTGACAAAGGATCCCGCTTCACAGATTGGACTCTCAGACCGTTGAGCGACCGTCAACTCGATTACGCCATGGCCGACGTTACCCACCTGCGCCCGGCTTACGAAAAACTTGCCGCAAAGCTGCACGCCAACAACCGCGAGGGCTGGTTGGAAGAAGAAATGGCGGTGCTGGCGAACCCCAATACCTATACCGGCAACCCGACCGAGGCATTCCGCCGGATCAAGGCGCGGTCCACCGGTCCGCGCATGTTGGCGGTATTGCGCGAATTGGCGAAATGGCGGGAGTTGGAAGCCCAGCGCCGTGATATTCCCCGCAATAGGATCATCCGCGAAGAGTCGCTGGTCGAAATTGCCCATCACATGCCCACCACCCCCGAACAGCTGGGCCGCACCCGCGGTCTCGGCGGCAAAATGGCCAAGGGCAACTACGGCCAGAAGATTCTGGACGCCGTCGAAATGGGTAAGGCCGTGCCCGACAAGGACTGCCCACAGCCAATAATAAAGCCGAGATTGCCGCGCGGTATCGGCCCGGTTACCGACCTGTTGAAGGTCCTGCTGAAAATGAAATCCGAAGATTCAGGCGTCGCCTCCAAGCTACTGGCTTCCGCCGCCGATGTTGAGGTCATTGCCGCCTTTGGCGCCGATGCCGATGTCAAGGCGCTGAAGGGCTGGCGCCGAGAGGTTTTCGGCGATGACGCGCTGAAGCTGCGCGCCGGTGACATGTCGCTTTCGGTCAAGGGCAAGAGGCTGAAGTTTCTGCCCACGGACGGAACCTAGGATTCCCGCCATGATCCTGGTCGGCCAATTGGATTCGCCATTCGTCCGCCGCGTTGCCGTCAGCATGAATATCTACGGCCTCCCATTCGAACGTCAGGTTATTTCCGTTTACGCCGATGCTGATGCGGTCCGCGCCGTCAATCCGCTTGGCAAGGTGCCGGCCTTGATCCTGGATGATGGCGAGACCCTTTTCGACAGCCAAATGATCCTTGATTACCTGGACGAACTGGCCGGCCCTGATCGTGCCTTGACCGCACCCAACGGGCCTGAACGCCGTGATGTACTGCGTTGCTGCGCCGTTTCGCTGGGCCTTTCGGAAAAAGTAGTCGGGCTGAATTTTGAGACCAAGCAGCGCGATCCTGATACCATCGACGATGGCGTGATCGCA
The DNA here is from genome assembly GCA_002938315.1 of Alphaproteobacteria bacterium MarineAlpha3_Bin2. Classification (GTDB taxonomy): domain Bacteria; phylum Pseudomonadota; class Alphaproteobacteria; order Rhodospirillales; family Casp-alpha2; genus Casp-alpha2. Next base: position 3,956 of record PTLL01000007.1, read on the forward strand.
AGATTGGAAACACAGGTGAAATCCGCATTGAACTGGCTGGATGCGCGCCAGCCGAACCCCTGGCTTTGCGGCTCGAACATGACCCAAGCCGATATCACCGCGACGGCGGCGTTCACCCATTTATTCAACAGGCGCGGCGAATTGTTTCCTGAAAGTGATTACCCAACTCTGGCGGCGCTCCGGAAACGGGCAGAGGCGCTTCCTCCCTTTCAAGCATCCCCGTTCCCGGCGGATTGAGCTGAGCCAAGGTATGACTGATACCGATGCCCTGTTGAACGGTTTTCGCAAATTCCGCGAAAACCTTTACGGAAAAAACCCCAAACAGTACCGTGACCTGCTGAGTAAGGGACAAAGCCCCCATTTCGCCGTGGTCGCGTGTGCGGATTCACGGGTCGATCCAGCCATCGCCTTTCAGACGGAACCGGGCGACATTTTCGCCATCCGCAACATCGCCGCCCTGGTACCGCCTTACGAGGACGACGGGCGTCATCACGGCACTAGCGCGGCGCTTGAATACGCGGTCCGGATACTAAAGGTCGGGCACATCATTATCATCGGCCATGCCCATTGCGGCGGGATCACCAACATGATCCACAAGCAGGAGGGAACCGAGTCCACCGATACCTTCATCTCGACCTGGACCGATCTTTTGAAGCAGGCCCGCGAACGGGCGCTAAAGGCGGAACCGGGCCTCGAAGGAGAAGCGCTTCAAACCGCTTCAGAACGCCAGGCGGTGCTGGTGTCGCTGGACAACCTTAAAGCCTTCCCGTTCGTCATTGACGCGGTGGCCGCTGGAACCCTCAGCCTACACGGATGGTATCTCAATATTTTCGAAGCTATGCTTGAGGCCTTCAATCCCGAAACCGGAACCTTCGAACTGCTGGGATAAGACCATGCCTAAAATTTCAATCCTCAAGTAAGTACTGTAGGGATTGTTGGTGCAGGTTTTGAACGGTTCGCAAACGATAAACCCGACACCCGTTTTGACGCGCTGGATCACACCGCTGGGCTGTTAGGAAACAAAGACTCCGCCGAAAAGGAAGGAGAAGAGTGATGAATGAACAACCAGTACGTAATGTCGCGGTCATCGGCCTCGGCCAGATGGGCGGCGGCATTGCCCGCAATTTAGACCGGGCCGGGTTGCTGGGCGCGGTGTGGGATCCAAACCCGGAAACCATGGCCACTTATTCCGAACGCGGTAATGTTGCCGTCGCGCCGCCGGCGGACCTGCCCGCAGATTGCCGCCGTCTCCTTTTCGTGGTGCCGGGCGTTGCGGAAATTACCGACTGCCTGACCGGACCGGACGCCATGTTGGAGCGCATGGAAAGCGGCGGGATCATTCTCGATCTGACGACATCCGATCCCGACGCCAGCGGTGAACTGGCAACTGCAGCGGCTGCGCGCGACGTCGATTATCTTGATTGCGGCATGACTGGAGGCGCCGCCGGCGCCGATGCCGGCACAATGACATTGATGATTGGTGGGGAGGCGCGGGCAATCGAGGACTGCGCCGATATCCTTGCCGCATTGACCTCTCGTTTTTTCCATGTCGGACCGTCCGGCGCCGGCCACACCCTGAAACTGATCCACAACATGGTGCTGCACACGATGTTCCTGGCCAATGTGGAAGGTGTGCGGATGGCGGCGGGCATGGGCATCGACCCGGAAACGGTGATCGAGGTGTTTAATGCCGGCAATGCCCGCAGTTTCGTCAGCGAGGTCCGTTTCCCCAATCATATCCTATCCGGCACCTGGGATGGCCGATCACGGGTCGCTAATTTGGCCAAGGACTTGGGGCTGGCGACCAACCTATCGAACCGGAAAGGCGCACCGACGCCGTTCGGCGATTTGACGACGAGCATTCTGGCACGCGCCCTCGAGGCCGGCATGGAGAACACCGACTTCACAAAGCTATATGAGGCCTTCGAAGATATCTCCGGAAAAACCTGAGCCTAAAACGTCCCCGGATAGTTGCCGCCGTCGATCAGCAGGTTCTGGCCGGTGATGTAACCGGCCTGGGCCGAGCACAGAAAGGCACAGTATTCGCCGAATTCATACGGGTCGCCGAAACGGCCCGCCGGAATCGAGGCGGCGCGTTTCTTGGTCATTTCCGCAACATCGGCGCCGGTTTTTTTTGCCGCCGCCGCGATATTCCCGTTCATGCGGTCGGTATCAAAGGCACCGGGCAGAAGGTTGTTGATGGTGACGTTGGCGCCAACGGTCTTGCGCGCGACTCCGGCAATAAAACCGGTTAACCCGGCCCGCGCCCCGTTGGACAGACCCAGGACTTCGATTGGCGCCTTAACCGAACTCGACGTGATATTGACGACACGTCCGAATTTACGTTCGATCATGCCGTCCACCGTCGCCTTGATCAGGAAGATCGGCGTCAGCATGTTGGCGTCAACGGCGGCAATCCAGACGTCGCGGTCCCAGTCGCGAAAATCCCCCGGCGGCGGACCGCCGGCGTTGTTGACCAGGATATCCGGCGATGGGCAGGCGTCGAGAATCGCGGCGCGACCTTCTTCGGTGGTGATGTCGCAAGCCACCGTTGTCACCGCACCGCCACCCAAGGCCCGGATTTCCTCGGCCGCTGCCTCCAGGGTTTCGGATGTGCGCGCACAGATGGTGACATCAACGCCATTGTTCGCCAAGGAGCTGGCGCAGCCTTTCCCCAACCCCTTGCTGGCAGCGCAAACAATGGCTTTTTTTCCTGCCAAACCCAAATCCATAATTCTCTCTCCTACTGTACTAGTTATTTTCCAATTGCTTATTGTTCAGATATTGCTGAATGCCTTTCCAGGCCAGCCGGACCAAAATGTAAAACAGCGACGCGCCGAAGAGGATGGTTATTTCCTGGGCCTTGCCGGCCTCCATCGCCCCTAAATCTTCGGTGCTAAAAACCTGGACCAAGGCATAGACGGAGACCAGGGCGGCCACCAACACATCGCCCCAAGCGATCAATAATCTAATCATTCATCCTCACTTTGAAAGTCCGTTTGCAAGACTTGTCGGACCAGCGCCACGGTGATGTTTCTATGTCGTTTAAGGGCCTGGTCGTCGATAGCGGCGACCATGCGCCGGGCGGCGTCAAAGGAGCGTTCCATACGGGCCAGCATGAATGATATGACGCCATCATCAATCTTCAACTGGCGGTCGGCGAATTGTTTGACCAAGACGGCGGTGATCAATCCATCATCGGGCGGGCCAATCCCGGCTTGCGTCGCCATGTTCAGGCGGGAGGCCAAATCGGCCAGACCGATCCCCCACCGTGCCGGCGGCTGCTTTGCAGTTAACATCAGGTGGCGGCCGGTTTCACCCAGGTGGTTATAGAGATGAAGGACGGCCTCTTCCAGGTCTGGGGAGGCAGCGGATGGACCAACCAGCAAATCAACGTCTTCAAGGACAGCCGCCGGCTCCTCGCCCACATAGACCGGCGGCTGGCTATCCAGAAGATCACCAGCGGTGACCACTTTGGCCATGCTCCTGGCCAGAAACACCTGAGCCAAATGGGTTTTGCCGGAACCAGCGGCGCCGTAAATCACCAGCGCCGGCCCCGGCCAATCGGGCCAGGAGTCGAGCCAGCGCACCGCATCGGCATTAGGAGCCGCGACCAGGAAGTCGTCGCCGCCCAGCGCCGGGCGATGGTCAAAATCGAGGGTGAGTTGAGCCGCTTCACGCACGTTTTTATGTAACACCACTGTAAAGGGAACTCGCTCTGTACCGCTTGAGCCCAAAACGGAGCAATACCCCAATGATGGCCGCCATCGGAACCGCCAACAAGACGCCGGTAAAGCCGAGAAGTGCCCCGCCGGCCAGCAGCGCAAAGATAATCCATACCGGATGCAGGCCAATCCTACCGCCGACCAGTCGCGGCGTCAGGATGTAACTTTCGGCGGTCTGGCCGATGATAAAGATTAAGGCGACGACACCGATCTGCATCCATTCTGGGAATTGGGCAAGGGCAATGGATACACCGACAAACAACCCTATTGCCGCGCCAATATAGGGAATGAATGAAATGGCCCCGGCGCCGAGCCCGACCAGCAGCCCGGATTCCAGCCCTACTACGGTCAACGCGGCGCCGTACCAAGTCGCCAGCACAAAGCACACGCAAGCCTGGCCTCGAAGGAACCCGGCGATAGCCGCATCGATGGCACGCACCTGTTCATGAATAGTCGCCTGCGCGGCACGGGGAAGATAACCGTCTACCCATTTGACGATCAGGTCGTAATCGCGGAGCAGGTAAAAAGCTACCACCGGGGTAATAATGATCAGCGACAACAGGTTAAAGAACGCAAGCCCACCCTTCCAAATGTCGCCGACAACGCCAGAGAACCACGTGATCGCGGCACCGGCATAGGAACCGGCGGCGGACTTCAAACGCTCCAGGGCATCCGGTGCCAGGTCGGTTTGCAGCCGTTCCAGCAGCGGCGCCGCATAATCACGGGCCTTTTCGATGAATTCCGGAATCAACGACGCCAACCCGACGATTTGGGACTGCAACAAGGGAAATAGCAAAACCAGAATGCCGCCGGTAACGGCAAAGAACCCGGCGACGATCAGCGTCGTCGCCAAGGTCCGGGATGTTCCCCATTTTTCCAGCTTATCGGCCATTGGGTCGAGGAAATAGGCAATCGCCATGCCGGCGACGAAAGGCAACAGGATGCCTGACAGGGCATGCAGAACAATAATGAAGACGACCAGACCGGCCAGCCAGATAATGGTCTTTTTGTCGTTGCTCACGTCAATTCCCCGTCACGCTTTATCTTCCGGATGGTCCGCCCTCTGGTCCGAAACCTGGTCCCGGGGCACGCCCGAAATAATGGTGGCACGGTGGCTCCAGGTAATCACATAACTGGTTCCGGACCACAACGTCGTCGCCGCGACAATATATCCCATAACCTCAAGGCCAAGGCCATCATCGATACCATAGGCCTGGATCCAAAGCACGCCGATGGCCAACAGCAACTGAAATAACGTGTTGATCTTGGAAATCCTCAACGGCCGCATGGTCAGTTCCTGAGTTACCGTATGGAACAGGACGGCGCCACCGACGATGACTAAATCACGGAATACCACCAAAATCACCAACCACGTATGAAGGTAGCCTTCGTTACCTAGGGTCAAGTAAACGCCAACTAATAGGGCCTTATCGGCGATCGGGTCGAGATAGGTTCCAAACACGGTTTCGGCGTTGAAATGCTTGGCGATGAAGCCGTCAACGGCATCGGAGATAGCGGCGACAAAAAACACCCAGAAAGCGATTTTCATATCGTTGTCCAGGATCAGCCAGATAATCACCGGAACCGCTGCCAAGCGAGCCAGGGTGATTAGATTAGGGATATTCATTTTGACTTTGGGCCTGCCGAAGTAATGGGAACGGCGAGTGACAAACGCCATTGGTCGTTTTCCTGGGCCAGCTTAAGGTCTGCTTGTTCCAAAGCCAGTGCCAATTGGTTGGTCTCGCCGATGAAATGCAGGTTGAGATGAATCAGTTCCTTTGACAGTAAAACCAATTCCGTACGCTGGAGGACGGCGACACCGTCGAGCCGGGCACGGACCCTGATCCATTCTTTAAGGCCGGAGATCGACACCATCACGGGGATCATGTCGGCGCGATCAAACTGCAGTAGATTGTCACGCTTCCAGTTATCCTCGACCACATACGTCAATTCCTGCGAGGCCCGCGCCAACAGGGCGGAAACCGTCTCGCCCTTTTTCTGGGGAAAGCTGATGACTTCGGTTTGTTCCTGAAGCTGGCGCCCGAAGCGGGTGAAATAGACGTCCAGAACCCGCCGCGCCTGGGCCGCTTCGATACGCATGACCCCGAAAACGACAAGAGTGTCACTGGCACCGTAACGTTTGGCGAGGGCGGCAAGCCTTTGTTGATCTCCGTCCATGGCCTGATCGGCGCCAATGGTAGCGATATCAGCCAAATCACCTAATGGTAGCAGGGTCGGAACCAGGCTTCGCGTTTTCGATCGAGCGTTCCAGGCCTCTCGCCATGGGTTCGGCTCATCCCACAAAATAAGCGCACCCGCGTTCTGGAACACCGGTAGCACCAAGACCGGCTTCGAGACGGTTTCGGCGAAACTGAAGCCGGATTCGGTCAACAACCCGCGCACTTCCTTAGGCTTAAAATGAAAGGTCAACCGAGCCAGATAACGAACAGAAGAGGTTTTTTCATCGGCGACCGAAAAATCCTTAACATAAGGTGATATTTCCTCCGCCGATAGCTGTGGCAAACCCGAATGCTCGATCCTTAGGGTAAGACGTTCCATCAACCTTTGGAACGCCCTTGCCTTGCCCTCTGCCCGGGCCTGTTCACGGGCCACAGCGGCGGTTTCTGCGGTGACATCAACGGCAACGTCGCGAACTTCGAAAACATTTACGTCCAGGGCCTGTGATTGATTTTGCGCATATATCGAGGTTGAACTCACCACCATTGCGGTGAGGACAAGGGCCGCAAACAGATGATTTAAAAATCCCCGTTTATGCATCAATATCACCCATTACAAAACGTCGCGGATACACTATCTTCTCCCCCTAACCCCGTCGTTGAGGCAACTTACCATAGCGCACCCGAGGAGGAAGCTATTACCCAAAAAAGGCCTAATAACGGCATTGGCGCCACCTATAAGGACTCCGGTGTCGATATAGATGCAGGAAATGCCTTTGTTGAGGCCATCAAACCGTTGGCGGCGTCTACGAAGCGGCCCGGCGCGACAACGGAACTCGGCGGCTTCGGCGGACTTTTCGACCTTCAGGCCGTCGGCTACATCGATCCCCTGCTGGTCGCCGCCACGGACGGCGTCGGCACCAAGCTGATGATTGCCGAATCTGCGGACGATCACACCACCGTCGGCATCGATCTTGTCGCCATGTGCGTCAATGATCTGGTAGTTCAAGGCGCAGAGCCGTTGTTTTTTCTTGATTACATGGCCACCGGCAAGCTCGACGTTGACGCCGGACGACAATTGGTAGAAGGCATCGCCGAAGGCTGCCGGCAGGCAGGATGCGCCCTGATCGGTGGTGAGACCGCAGAAATGCCTGGTATGTATGCGCCTGGCCGCTATGACTTGGCCGGGTTCTCCGTCGGCGCCGTCGAACGCGACGCCGTACTGACCGGCAAGGAGGCAATGCCCGGCGATGTGATCTTCGGGCTGGCCTCTTCAGGGCTTCATTCCAACGGCTATTCCCTGGTTCGTTGCATCGTCGAGGACGGTGATTTCGATTACGCCGAAGACGCACCATTCAACCCGGGAACGTCCCTCGGCCGGTCGCTGTTGGAGCCGACGAAAATTTACGTCAAAAGCTGTCTAGCGGCGCTGGAAACCGGCGGCGTCCACGGCCTCGCCCATATCACCGGCGGCGGCCTGCTGGAAAACATTCCCCGCGTCCTTGCCGATGGGCTTGCTGCCACCGTCGATGTCTCGACATGGCCGCTGCCCCCGGTGTTCGGCTGGCTGGCTAAAAAAGGGGCGATCGCGCCCCTTGAATTGGCGCGGACTTTTAACTGCGGTATCGGCATGGCCGTTATCGCCGCTGATGAAAAAGCAGACGCAGTGGAACGCGCCCTGAGGGACGCCGGCGAGATTGTCTTTCGCATCGGCGCCGTCACCGAAGCCGCTGATGCCGGCGACACCCCCGCCGTACACCTCAACAATATGGAGGATGCCTGGCCGCCATGAAAATCGCGGTCCTGATCTCCGGCCGGGGCAGCAACCTGCAGGCCCTGATAGACGCCGCGAACCAACCTGGATGGCCGGCAGAAATTGTGTTGGTGATTTCAAATGTCGCCGGCGCCCAAGGACTTGAACGGGCAAAGGCGGCGGGCATCCCGACCACCGTCATTAATCACAAGGATTTCGAAGACCGCGAGACATTCGATGCATCCATGACCGAGGCCATAGAAAAGTCTGCTGCCGGTAACGGCGCCGAATTGGTCTGCCTGGCCGGGTTCATGCGGCTTTTATCGACTCATTTTATCGACCATTGGCGCGACCGGTTAATCAATATTCATCCGTCACTACTGCCCGCCTTTAAGGGCCTTGAGGTGCATCAACGGGTCCTCGATGCGGGCGAAGAATTCTCCGGCTGTACCGTGCATTTCGTGCGTCCGGAAATGGATACCGGTCCGATCCTTTTACAAACCAAGGTGCCCGTTCAGCCCGGCGACGCCGCAGATACCCTGGCCGCCCGGGTGTTGGAGCAGGAACATGTCATCTATCCCGAGGCGGTACGCCTTATCGCTGAAGGCCGGGTCAAAGTAGACGGAGAACTTGCACTGATTGATGGAAAAGGAAAGAATTAACAAAAGACAGAAGAAACGCAATTCTACGTTACCCTTGGGGAAGATGCGTAACCATGGATCAGCCGAGAACCAAAATCTTTCTCGCCGGTGGTTTCCTTGCTCTTCTCATCTTGATGGTGGGGTTAACCGTCATGGGAGGAGCCGTTCTATCGGCGCTTTACGGTGATATCGATGCCGGGGCACGTTCGGCAGAGAAAGTCCGCATGGTTTACGCCATGCGCAAAGCCATCCGGCAACGCAATTCCAGCACTCTTCGCGTTTAGACCATAGAAGATTTCTCCGAAAGGGGCGAAGAATGGCAACGCTTCGACAAATTTGCCGGGGACTTCGTCACCGCACGTGAACGCTATCTCGAACTGGGTTTGGGGATCGAGGAACAAAGCCTTTTCGAATTCCTTACGGCACAAATTAAGGAGATGCGCCCTGCCGCCGAGAGGGCTATGGAATTGGCCATCGAAGCCAAAAACCCGGAAGAAATCAACGCCGCCACAGGATTGGCCGGACTTGCTCAAATGGCCCTCCTGAGGATGTTAGACCGCGTCGTCGCCTTTCAGGAAGATATGGATATACAGAGAACTAAGGCGATCCAAGAACGGCGCGAAAAAACAACCATAATTCTCGTCACCATCGCCATCATTGTATTTACCCTGGGCCTATTTATTTCCATATTCGTTTTCCAAAGGGAAACCCGCCAAACCAATAGCCTTTTCCGTGAAATCAGCGAGCGGAAGCAGGCCGAAGTATTGGTAATGGTTTCCAAAGAGGAAGCGGATATCGCCAACCGGGCAAAATCTGAATTTCTGGCCAATATGAGCCATGAGTTAAGGACGTCGCTCAATTCCATTCTCGGGTTTTCAGAGCTTCTGGAGAGTGAAACCTTCGGCCGGCATCAAAACCCCATATACAAAGATTACGCCGCCTCAATCCATCAGGCTGGAAGGCATCTCCTCAATATCATCAGTGATATCCTGGACATCTCCAAGATCGAAGCCGGTGAAGCGATCGTGGAGGATAGCGAGGTCGATGTCGAAAAGGCACTAGAAAGCTGCGTTGCCATGGTGAACACCCGGGCGGTATCGGCAGGTGTCAAAATCCGTATGAACGGTTCTGACAAGTACCCGCTTCTCCGCGCCGACGAGCGACATTTCAAACAAATCATGCTGAACCTTCTTTCCAATGCCGTGAAGTTCACCGAAAAGGGTGGCCTGGTCACCTTCACCACCGACCAAAACGAGTCAGGCGCCAAGATCATTACCATCACCGATACCGGGATCGGGATCGCCGATAAGGATATTCCGAAAATCATGGCCCCCTTCACGCAAGTCGCGGGCAGCCTTTCCCGCAACCACGACGGCACCGGCCTAGGGCTGCCAATCTGCAATTCACTGTTGGATCTTCATAACGCCGACCTGAACATTACAAGCGAGGTCGGCAAAGGTTCCATCGTCACCGTCAGCTTCCCGCCTGAACGGACGGTTCAAAAAACCTGACGGTGTTTGACTTCGGCTAGCCGATGATTTCAGAGCCTTCGAAGAAATACTTGATTTCGGTGGCGGCGTTATCCGGACTGTCCGACCCGTGCACCGAATTGGCTTCGATGTTTTCGGCGAACAACTTGCGAATGGTGCCTTCGGCGGCATCGTCCGGATTGGTCGCGCCCATGACTTCGCGGTTCTTGGCAATGGCGCCCTCGCCCTCCAACACCTGCACGACCACCGGGCCCGACGTCATAAAGTCACACAAGTCGCCGTAAAACGGCCGTTCCTTATGAACGGCATAGAAACCCTCGGCTTTGTCACGGGTCAATTGGATGCGTTTCTGGGCGACGATGCGAAGGCCGGCGTCCTCAAAACATTTGTTGATGGCGCCGGTGAGATTGCGACGGGTGGCGTCCGGCTTAATGATGGAGAGCGTCCTCTCGACGGCCATGGGGCGAATTCCTTACTCGGATGGTTGTTTAGGGGGTGTAAAGGCGGGCGGGTTATACCGGCATCCCCGGCCCCTTGCAAGCCAAAGCCCTACCGATAACAATATCTGATCAGGGGGATATCGAACATGAACGGGACCAAAACCGGTGAAAAAGCAATTAGCCCCAAGAATTCTTTTAGAAAAGGTTGGGTTTGGCCGGCATTGGTGACAATTATATTAAAATCCTAAGAAACTTGGGTGTGACGACTGTCACACTTCCCAAAGATCTCTTATTCCCCGAAAAACAGGAAGTTTTTAGGTTTGGCCTTCGACGAAGGGTTCCAGCGCGTCGGTAAAATCCAGGTGGGCCGGGGTTTCTATGCCCAGTTGCCGTCCCAAGTCGACCACCGCACCCGATAACCAAGGCAATTCCAGCCGCCTGCCGTTCACCAAATCGTGATACATGGAGGCGTACATCTCTACCGGAAGGCCCTCGGTAAAGGCCATGCGTTTCTCAACCAGATCGGTTTTCAGATTCACCCCCTTAGCGATTGCGACGGCAAAGGTTTCCTCCAGGGCTTGGTGATAAATCGCCAATTTTTCCGCATCCTCCCTGATTGGCCCGATCGACTGGCGGAACCGGCAGGTCACGCCACTAAAGGATGAAAGGAAAATGAACTTTGACCAAATGACTTCATTGATATCATCGGATATGGTCGCGTTAATCCCGGCGCCCTTACAGGCATCCAAAAATGCCACGACGCGGGCGCTCTCCTCGCCGTCCCACTCACCGAAGGCCATGCTGGCCATGGTACCGGTATGCAGAATGACCCCCGGTTCCTGGATTTGGGTGGCAATGGACGATGAGCCGCCAATCACCTTGTCACGGCCAAAGGCATCGGAGAACACCTGGCCGGCGTGAACACCGTTCTGGAATGACACCACCGTTGTTTCCGGTCCGACCAGTGGCTTGATGGCAACCGCCGCGGCCTCAGTGTCATAGAGCTTAACCCCGACAACGACCAATTCGGCCGGTCCACACTGCGCCGGATCGTCGGTGGCCTGGGGCGTTTCGAGGTGAACATCGCCGAGCGGGCTGTTGACACGGAGACCATTGCTTTTCATCGCCGCTAAGTGCCGACCGCGGGCGATAAAATGGACGTCTTCACCGGCCGCCGCCAAACGGGCGCCGAAATATCCGCCAATGCCGCCGCTGCCAAAAAATACAATCTTCATGGTTCCTCGAATTTCTGTTGACCCGTTAGAGACTTTCGATGCCTCCTTTTAGAATCATGCCCGACCCGGTCCCGCCAGACAACACACGAACCGCCCTGCGTCTGGCGTTCTTTTACGGCGCCATTTTCGCCATGATCGGTATCCACGTGCCGTTCTGGCCAGTATGGTTGGCGGCGAAGGGATTGGGGCCAACGGAAATCGGCGTCGTTATCGCCGCCAGTGTCGGCATCAAGGTCATCTCAAATCCCCTGATCGCCCACATCGCAGACCGCCGCGGACAACGGCGCCCGATCATCGTCGGGCTCGCGGTTTTGGCATTCGCCTCATTCACCTTGTTCGCGGGGACCGATCACTTCTGGCCGATCCTTCTGGTCAGTATCCTGTTTTTCGCCGTTTGGTCACCGATCATGCCGCTAGGCGAAAGCCTGGCCATGCTATCGGGACCCGGGGGGAAACAAGGGGGACGACAGGAGGGAGAACAAGGCGGAGCCAAGGAACTGGATTACGGCCGGGTCAGGTTGTGGGGATCGTTGACCTTCATCGCCACCGCTGTCGGCACCGGATATTTCCTAACCGACGGGTCCACCGACATCATATTCTGGGTCCTGCTTAGCTCGCTCGCCCTTGTCATTGTTGTCACCCTGGCCCTGCCCCCGACCCAGGCCCCGGCCTCTACCGAAACCCGCTTCGCTGCCTTCACCGTTATCCGGGTTCCTCAATTTGGCCTGTTCTTGATCGCCACTGCCTTAATCCAGGCCAGCCATAGCGTCTATTACGGTTTCGGAACGCTTAATTGGAAAGCACAAGGGTATTCGGAAACCGTCATCGGCTTTCTATGGGCGGAAGGCGTGATCGCCGAGATCATCCTGTTTGCCTTCGGCGCCCATTTGGTCCGCCGGCTTGGCCCGGCCAAACTCATCCTTCTTGGCGGTGTGGCCGGAGCGGTGCGCTGGTCTGTAACGGGGACCGCCGGGGGGCTGGGGGTTTTGATTATCATGCAGGCCCTTCACGCCTTTACTTTCGCCGCCACCCATTTGGGGGCGATTTATTTCATATCCCGCCGTGTTCCCCAGGCGGTATCGGCGTCGGCCCAGAGCCTTTATTCCGCTGTGGTTATGGGATTGGCCTTAGGGTTGGCGATGTTGGCATCGGGAAACCTTTACGGCCTGTACGGTGCCGGCGCCTATCAGGCCATGGCCGTGATGGCGGCATTGGGGAGCATTGTAGCGGTGTTTATACTAAGGCGCCGTGCTACCGAATAAGGTATGGGTGAAATTGTTACAGGTTGTTTGGTGTAATACCTAAACGATTCTCGGGAACGCGACCCCGGCGGCTTGGTCTCCATTATAAAGGGCACGATCTATGGGCGGCATCGAAGATTTCATGAAGACGTTCGGCTTTCCCGGAAATGACGCCTTAACCATCATCATAATCTGCGCCCTGGTGTTGGTGGCCAATTTCGCCGGCGGCCTGTTCACCAGCATCATCCGCGCTTTCGGCGGCCCGATCAAACCGAGCAAGCTGACCCAACGCACGTCCTTCCGGCTGGCCCTGGTGACGTAGCTGTTCCTGATTATCTACGTTATCTACTACCACACGGTCCTGTTCCCCGGCATCGAAACGGCGCAGATGATTTACTGGGGTTTTATAATCTTGGCATCGCCTTTGCTGGCTGCCATCGGCTCGCAGCTGATCTATATCGCCTTAGCCGCCAAGATCAAGGAACTGGAGAAAGAAGGCCGCCGATTGGAACGGGGGGAAGCCTAAGCGTCCCGAGCCTGGATGGCGGCATAGCGTTTCAGCAAGGCCTCGGCACGAACCGCCACCGGCACATCAATCATCATGCCATCAACGGTAATTGCGCCGAGCCCTTCCTTTTCCGCCGCCGCATAGGCCTCGACAATACGCTGTGCCTGATCGACCTCTGCCATTGAAGGCGCCATTTCCTCGTTCAGCAGCGGCACAACGCTGGGATGAATGCACGATGCCCCTTCAAATCCGAATTTGCGCGAACGCTTGATTATACCCCGAACGGCATCCAGATCTTGATAGTCGGCGACGGTACCGAGCATCCCCAACGGCGTGATCCCGGCGGCCCGGGCGGCAAACATAGTCATCAGTTTGGGCAGGAACAGGGTTTCGGGATCAGGCACTATGCCGGCGGCGGTGGCAAAATCCTCGCCGCCGAGGAAGGCGGCTGTATTTCGGGGGTGGGCGGACGCAATTTCGTCGGCCTTAAACAACGCCGCCGGGCTTTCGACCATGACCACGAACCGAATCCCGCCGGGCGTTAGGCCCCGCTCACTCTCCAATTTTTCTACCGCATCGGCCAGGGCTAGAACATGGGCGGCATCGTCCACCTTGGGCAGCATTAGTGCGTCGACGCCGGCAATCACGGTGGCGTCCAGATCGCTTATCACCTCAGCGTCAGGGCGGTTGATCCGGACCACCACATCGCTACCCGCCTGACTGGATATCGCCGCAGATTCGGCCAACATGCTTCGCGCCCGATCACGTTCCGCCGCCGGCACGCTGTCCTCAAGATCAAGGATGATGGCGTCGGCGCCCCTTGTGTGGGCCTTGTCGATGAAGCGTTGATTATTAGCCGGCACATACAGCAACGAACGCCAGACCAAGAGGGTTTCCTCCGGAACGGCCTCGCTCATTCAAACAACTCCCCTTTTTATTAATGCCGCTAGATCGGCGGCATCGATGCCTTGCTCCTCCAAAAGCGCCTCGGTGTGTTCACCCAACTCAGGTGCCGGCAGGCGAAATCCGCCAGGCGTTTCCGACAAGCGCGGGATAACGTTGTGCATGGGGACATTGCCTAAGTCCTTATCCGGCAGGTCGACCAGGATTTTCCGTCCCCGGAAATGTTCGTCGGCGACGATGTCGGAAATGTCGTAAATGGGGGCCGCCGTCACCTCGCCTTTGTCAAAAATATCCAGCACCTCGGCCTGATCGCGCTCCTTGATCCAACCCCCGAGGATTTCATCGACCAGATCGCGGTGCTTGACCCGGTCCGGGTTAGTGCGGAACCGGGGATCGTCGTTCATGTCGTCCCGGCCGATGACCCGGAATACACGTTCGGCCATGGACTGGATTGAGGCCGACAGGGCGATCCATTTGCCGTCCTTGGTGGCATAAGCGTTGCGCGGTGATGATGTGTTCGAACCGCTGCCCAGGCGCTGTTTGACCTTGCCGGTGACCATATGGGTCATTGCCTCGGGACCGAGAACCGAAAAAATCGGCTCCAGCAACGACAGATCGATGACTTGGCCCCTGCCGCCTTTGACCTCGACCTCCCGCACCGCGATCATCACCGCCATCGCCCCATAAAGTCCCGCGATCATATCAGCCAGGGCCAACGGTGGCAGTACCGGTTCGCGGTCGGGAAAACCATTGCGATCGGCAAACCCGGACATCGCCTCGACCAGGGACCCGAAACCCGGCTTCTCACGATAAGGCCCGGTCTGTCCGAACCCGGAAATGCGTGCCAGTACCAGCTTCGAGTTGCGGCCATGCAAGGTGTCAGGGCCGAGGCCCATTTCTTCCAGCCGTCCGGGCCGGAAATTTTCGACCAGGACATCGGCGCCTTCGACCAACCCCAACAGAATTTCAATAGCGTCGGGTTCGCGCAGGTTGAGGGTCAGGCTTTTTTTGTTGCGGGCGTAGGTCTTCCAATGGCAATCAATGCCGTCATCCTGCCAGGCGCGCAACGGATCGCCCTTTCCCGGTGTTTCGATCTTGATGACCTCGGCACCGAAATCGGCCAATTGCAGGGTCAGCATATTGCCGGCGATCAGCCGCGTCAAATCGAGGACGCGGACGCCATCCAGCGGGCCTATATTATTGGGATTAAAATTTGGCATCGCTCAAATGGTCCCGATCGGCGTTACTGGCGAGCCAACGGCGCCGGGCATCCTGAGCGGCGGTGCCGTCAATAGGTAGCGAAAGCGATTCTGGCGGCGCAATTCGGTTGCCAATTCGCCGAGATTAAAAAGCTCCCCCAAATGCACCCCCAAGCGGAACAAGCAATGACGGTGGATCGGCAGGTGCGAGCGGCCACCCTGGGTGTCGCCGTCGCCGTGGGAATTTTCGACCGCCATGTTGTCAGACACGATCACCGAAAGACCGCTGTTGGTGATCCATTGCAACAACTTGTCGTCATAACCGTCGAGCACGGCGCATGAATTGTGTAGTTTCTCCGCGTCCGGGTCGCCGCCCATGGATAAGATCATATCGCCCCAACCGGTAAAGAGGGTAAGCATGTCGCCTTCTTCGACCTCGATGCCGTCCTTGGAGAATACCTCCATCAGCTTGTCGAAACCGATAGCAACGCGTTCATCGCCAAAGTGGGCATGCAAGTTGACCATAACGCCGCGGCCCTGAACGCAAGTCTCGGCCATGTTTTCAATGCCCAGCGCGCGGGCGCCGAGCTGCCCGTCGCCGGGGGTGCCGCCGACGTGTTCACCGGGCCTGAAACCGTTGTAATAAACCGGTTCGGGCACGCCATCGCCATCGGCGTCAAATTTGGAACCCATATGGCACAGGCTATCCCATTGTGTCGAATACTGGCTGTATAAGGTGATCGCCTCGTCACAACTGACGTCCATATCGCCGGGTTTATGGGTATCCCAGACATAGTTGAAATAGACATCGTCGCCAACGAAAACGGGATTCAGTTGCGGCGGGTGACGTTTCGGATTGACGGCATTACCGCCCGGCAGGTCTAAAGGCAGGCTGAGACAGAAGCTGCGCCCATCCTTGACCTCTGCGACCGCCGCCTTGACGCGTTCCGGCGTCAACAGGTTCATGCGGCCTTTTTGATCGTCATCGCCCCAATCGCCCCAGGTCGAGCCCTCGGGCCGATTTTTCCAGCGTGTCGTCATTTGCCTTTAAACGTCCTTTTTCTGCCAACGTCCATTGTCGGTCTGGCGCCAATAGGTCAAATCGTGACCGGCGTCGGCGTAAGCCTTCCAGCGGCTGCGGGCGGCATTGACGGCATCGGTGTCGGCGCCGTCGAACAATTCGAAACACCGTTCGAACCCGTCTACGGCGTCCGATGCGGCACCATCGGTGAGAAACAGGAACTGGGCGTCGTTGAGGTTTTCATCAGCCACCGCCAGCCATACCGGCTGGTCTTCAGGTGAGCCGTCCTTAGCGGTGCCATGTGGTAGCCACGATCCCTCCTCGTACGTCCATAGGTGTCCGGCCAGGGACTCGATGCGGCCTTCCGATCCGGCCAGCACTAGGGCCCGTTTGTCTGCGGCCTGGGTCTTTTCCAGGAGCTTCGCCAGGACCTGCTCCAGCGGCAGTTTTTCAAGGTGATAAAAGGCGATCTCGGTCACGGTCGTCCCCCCTTATTTCCCCCTTACTTGGCCTCGTAGTAATCGGCGACCAGACGGTTCAACAGACGCACGCCGAAGGCAGTCGCGCCCTTGGGGGACAAGGGCTTGTCGGATTTGGTCCAGGTCACGCCGGCGATATCAAGATGCGCCCACGGCGTCTTGCCGACGAAGCGGCCCAGGAACTGCGCCGCCGTGATCGAGCCGGCACCGCGGCCCCCGGAGATGTTTTTCATATCGGCGATATCGGATTTCAACATTTTGTCGAAGACCTCGCCCTGGGGCAGCCGCCACACTAATTCGCCGACCTCCTCGCCGGCATCGGACAGGCGTTCCGAAAGCTTGTCGTTGTTGGAAAAAAGACCGGCGTATTCACTGCCGAGCGCGACAATGATGGCGCCGGTCAAGGTCGCCAGGTCGACAATGAACTGAGGCTTGAATCGGGTATTGGCGTAATGCAGCGCATCGGCCAGCACCAGGCGGCCTTCGGCATCGGTGTTGAGCACTTCGATGGTTTGGCCCGACATCGAGGTCACCACGTCGCTGGGACGCTGGGCGTTAGAACCAGGCATATTTTCGGCCAGGGCAATGACGCCGACCGCGTTGACCTTGGCCTTACGTCCCGCCAATGCCTTCATCAGGCCGATGACAACGCCGGACCCACCCATGTCGTATTTCATTTCCTCCATCCCGCCCGACGGTTTCAGGGAGATGCCGCCGGTATCGAAAGTGATGCCCTTGCCGACGAAACAGACCGGCTTGTCCTTTTTGGCTTTCGCCCCCCGTTTGCCGTTCCAGCGCATGACCACCAAACGACTTTCACGGATCGAACCCTGGCCGACGCCCAGTAATGCCCCCATCCCAAGACGCCGCATCTGTGGCTCGCCCAGGACCTCGACCTTGACGCCCAGTTTGGTGAGTTCCTTACAGCGTTTTGCCAAGCTGTCGGGATAGATCACGTTGGGCGGCTCCGTCACCAGGTCACGGGTCATGAAGACGCCTTGTACAATCTTGTCCCTGGCCCGGAATTCAGCCTTGGCCTTGGCCGAACCCCGGCAGCGAAGCGTCAACGTCGTCAGGGTCGGCTTTGAGTCGTTTTCACTCTTGGTGTGGTACTTGCCGAAACGATAGGACCGAAGCTGGGCGCCTTCGGCGATGGCCGCCGCCATACGGGCCGGATTAAGCGTGGAGCCTTCCAAAGGATCAACCAGGATCGTCGCCGCTTTTGATCCCGACGCCGCCAGGCTCGCATAAATTCGGCCGCCAAGTTTGCAGAGCGACTGCTCATTCACGTCTTTAGCCTTGCCCAGGCCGACAATGAGAAGACGGTCCAGCCGGGTGCCTGCCGGGGTTACCACGGCAAGGCTCTGCCCCGTCTTGCCCTGGAAGCGGCTGGCCTTGATCGCGCGGCTTAACCCACGATTGATCTTTTTGTTCAAGGCCTTCGCCGAAGGCGTCAACGTATTGCCATCGAGAACACCGACCACCAATGCTCCCGTTGCAGCGGACCCAGGCCCTGAAAAGACGATTTTCATGGAATGCCCCTTTATTTTTAGATTCGATGAAAGACTCTAGCCCGACAGACGGCAAAGAAAAGGGTTTGTTGGAAAGGCCATGGGATTACCTCTAAGTTTCCACAGACTTTTTTTCGTTGAGGGTTTCGTCAGGGGCCTGATAGTCCATGGTTTCCCCCTTGTCGCGGCTCATTAACCAGATAATGCCGCCGGGTATAGCGACCGCAATGCCGGTCAGACCAAACACCACCGATAGCGCAAACGCGCCCTCACCCGGCACGCCGATCAAGCCGAACAACGACACCATGGCGGTTTCGCGCACTCCCCAGCCACCAATGGAAATGGGGATGGTCATGATCAGCATCACCGGCGGCACCAGCGTCAGGCAGTCAAGCAAGGTCACGTCCAGGCCCAGCCCCAAGGCCAGGATTAGGACTATCAATGCCATGTTGATATGGGTCAGGATCCCCCAGAACATAACCCGGACCAAATTCCCGGGCACAAGAAACACCTTGCGCGCGTCAATACCCAGGTTGCCGAGGCCGCGCACAAGCCGCCAGCGCGTCAGCGACGATGGCAGACGGTCGAGAACCATCAAAAATACTAGACCCCCGGCGCACCCGACCGTGACCAGCGCCACGGCGGGAAGCATCACAGCCGCCGTCGCCGCATCGACGCGGGGCAGGAACCACTGATGAGTAACGTCAATTAGCGCCACTAGGGCGACGACGGTGACGGCGCGTTCTAGTATCACACCGTTTATAGCGTTGCGCAATTCCATCCCCAGATTGTAAATCTTGAACATGCGCACCGCGTCGCCGCCGACGGAAGACGGCAGAGCCTGGCTAAAAAACACACCGATGTAAAAAAGCTGGATCGCCTTGAAAATGCTGAGGTCCGCGCCGATAGCGGAGAGTACCAAGCGCCAGCGCTGCCCGCCAACGCAAGTCTGCACCAACATGATCCCAGCCGCGCCGACCAGCATCAAGGGGTCGATCGCGGCCACTCGCCGGGCAGCGTCGGCGAAATCAATCCCGCGGGACAGAAACCAGAACAAAAAACCCAACACCAAAAACTTCAGTGTCAGGACCAACCATTTTTTCGACATTGGGCACCTAATGGTGTTTGCCGTAATGCGCCGCGGACTTTTAACAGGTCGCCGGGAGGGTGTCACCCATCAAGAGGCGAGGAGCGGAGCCAAAGAATCCGCGACTGGGAAATCAAGAAGAGGCGCCGATCCGCACCGGTTGCCGCTTTCTGCCCCAATCGCCGGGCGGGCCTTCGAACCGGCCGGGGACGGGGGTGCCGCAATTTGTGCAATTGCCGGTGTAATTGCCCTCGGTTCCGAGGGCCCAGGCGGTGATGTCGTACCAATCGCGCCCGATCAGTAGGTCCCCACATTGATGGCAAGTGGTAGCGTCGCCTTCGGGGTCGTGGACGTTGCCCGTATAGGCGTAACGGATGCCGTTTTTGATGGCGATGCGCCGCGCCCGGACCACGGTTTCCAGTGGCGTGTTTTCCTTGTCCATCATTTTATAATCGGGGTGGAAAGCGGAAAAGTGCATGGGCACATCGGGACCCAGGTTGTCCATCACCCACCCCGTCATCTCTTCGATCTCTGCCTCGCCGTCGTTCTCGCCGGGAATCAGCAGGTCGGTGATCTCGAACCAGACGTCGGTCTCATGCTTGAGGTATTTCAGCGTTTCCAGCACCGGCGTCAGCCCGGCGGAACAAAGTTCCTTGTAAAATTTATCCGTGAACGCCTTGAGGTCGACGTTGGCGGCATCCATGTACTTGTAGAATTCGGCCCTCGGTTCGTCCTCGATATACCCCGCCGTTACCGCCACCATCTTGATGCCTTTCTCGTGGCACGCCTGGGCGACATCGATGGCGTATTCCATGAAGATCACCGGGTCGTTGTAGGTGACGGCGACGGACTTGCACCCGGTCTTAACGGCGGCATCGGCGATCATCTCGGGCGTCGCCTTTTCCTGCAACTTATCAAACTCGCGGGATTTGGAGATGTCCCAGTTCTGGCAGAACTTACAGGTCAGGTTACAGCCGGCGGTGCCGAACGACAGCACCGGCGTGCCCGGCAGGAAATGGTTGAGCGGTTTTTTTTCAATGGGGTCGACGCAGAACCCGGAGGATCGTCCGTAGGTGGTCAGCACAACCTCGCCGTCGGCGACACCGCGCACGAAACACAAGCCACGTTGGCCTTCGTGCATCTTGCATGCCCTTGGGCAGACGTCGCATTGCACCCGCCCGTCGTCGAGTGCGTGCCAATACTTTGTCGGGTGTCCTTCGATCCGGTCCTTAGTCATTGTCCTGGGTGCCGCCGGCGCTGCGCAGGTAATTGCTGTCGATATAGTGTTCTACATAGGCCTGCATGGTCGTGGTTTCAAACTTCGGCGGATTGTCGGCGCTGACACAGGTATCCAGGGCCTCGCTGGAAGTTTCCGAGTCGGGGTTGAAAAACGTGGCGATAGAATAGCGGTCGTGCTTGGGCGGCACCACCCGGTGCGGTGTCGGCAGGAACCGGCCGTTGGACCAGCGGTTAAGAAATTCTCCGGTGTTGACGACGATCCCGTTTTCCACCGGGTCCGGCCACATCCAGTTTCCATCCCCGTCTAGCACCTGCAAACCCGGCTCTTCCGCCAGCGGCAGCATGGAAAGGAAGCTATGGTCGCAGTGGGGCGCAATGCCGAACTGATTATCCTCGGCCTTTACCGGGGGATAATAAGCATTGCGGCTCCACATGATGGGATCGGTAAAAAAGGGATCGAAAAAATCGGCAGGTTTGTCGAGGGCCAACGCGTACAACGGCAGCAGGTTATAGCCCATGGCCTCAATGGTTTCCTGATAGGCGATAATGGCGTCCCGGAAGCCGTCGATGTCCGGCCATCGGTTGGGGCCGTGGAAGCGCCGGCGTTCCAGGACCGCCGGGTGGTCGTCGGGACGTTCACGGGCCATGGTCAGGGTTTCGTTGAGGTCTTTCTTGGTATTCTTATTAATCACTGAAGTGACGTATACGGTCGAGCGGATCGGCATGTAGCCCAGCGACGTATCGTCGATGGTGAATTTCAACTTTTCTTCCAGCGGCAGCGCGAAAAATTTCTTGAAGGCCGCATAGGCGCCGTCCAACAGGTCAACGTCGACGCCGTGATTGATGAAAATAGAAAACCCTATGTTTTCCTGAACATGCTGAATTTCGGAAGCCAATTGTTCCCGGGCGCCGGACACACCAGCTAGATACGGCCCCATATCGAGGATTGGAATGCGCTCGTACTTGCCGGTATCTGGATTAATGGCCCTGTTCATACCTCAAGCCTAGCCAATTCTCCCGAGTATGGGAATAGGTCCCCCTATTGCCCAGCCTGTTCGATCAGTTTCAGGACAAAGGGCAGCATATTGTTGACAATCACGGCGACGCCCTTGGGGTTGGGGTGAATGCCGTCGTCCTGGTTTAATTCCGGCCTAGCGACCACATTTTCCAACAGAAATGGATATAACGCAACGTTGTGCTCCGCCGCCAGCCTGGGAAATACCGCATTAAAAGCGTCGCCGTATTCCGGACCTAAATTGGGTGGTGCGCGCATCCCCGCCAGCAACACCGGCAGCCCAGCCTTTTTCGCGGCGCTGAGTATGGCGTTCAGGTTGGCGTAGGTTTGTTCCGGCGCCAACCCCCTGAGACCGTCGTTGGCGCCCAGCGCCACGATCAAGGCATTCGACTGAGCGACCAAGGACCAGGCCAAACGCGACCGTCCGCCTGCCGTGGTATCGCCGGAAACGCCGGCGTTGAGGACTTGGCTTCCCGGCGCAGCCTTTTGCAGGGCTTCTTGAAGCCGGTCGGGAAGCGATCCCCCCTTGATCAGGCCATGCCCAGAAGTCAGGCTGTCGCCAAGCATCAGAATACGAACCGGTTGCCCCGTTGCCGCAGACACCCCCGGAGCCACCGCCATGACCAGCAACGCCAAGAGGCCCCCGTTGACAACACGCCGAAAGGCTCGACGGCTTCCATCGCTGAAATTTTTACGGACCTGAACCATGTCGAAACACACTTCCTCCGAACCGGTTCTAACCCTTGATGGCGTTCAACTGCAACTCAGCAGTGACGCCGGCCCGGTTTCTATCCTGCGCGGCATAGATTTGACGGTGGCCGCCGGTGATACTGTCGGCGTCGTCGGGCCGTCCGGTTCGGGTAAAACGTCACTGCTGATGGTCATTGCCGGGCTGGAGAAAACCACCGCAGGGCGGATCACTGCGGCGGGTACGGAAATTTCCGGTCTGGACGAAGATTCCTTGGCCCGGTTCCGGCGCGACCACATTGGTATCGTATTTCAGAACTTCCATCTTGTGCCGACCATGTCGGCGCTGGAGAATGTCGCCCTGCCCCTGGAATTTTCAGGCGGCGAAAACGCCTTCACCCGCGCCGAGGCCGAATTGGAGGCCGTCGGACTAGGCCACCGCTTGGCGCATTATCCGGGCCAGCTTTCCGGCGGAGAACAGCAACGCGTCGCCTTGGCCAGGGCTTTCGTCACCGGGCCCAAAATTCTTCTCGCCGATGAGCCCACCGGCAGCCTCGATCAGGCCACCGGCGACGGCATCATCGATCTTCTATTTCAATTGCATGAACGGCTCGGAACCACCCTGATCCTGGTCACCCACGCGCCGGAACTGGCGTCACGCTGTACCCGCATCGTGCAATTGGCCGATGGCCGCATCGTCGGCGCGGTAGGCGGTTCCGATGACGGATGATTTCAACCTCGCCTGGCGGTTGGCGCGGCGTGAACTGCGCGGCGGTCTCACCGGATTCAGGGTATTCCTGACCTGCATTGCGCTCGGCGTCGGCGCCATCGCCGCCGTCGGCGGCCTTAGCCAATCCATCGTTGCCGGGCTTGACGCCAACGGCACGCGGTTGCTGGGCGGCGAGGTCGATCTCCGGCTGCTGCACCGCCCGGCCACCGTTGACCAGATAGCCTATCTTGAAGCGCAATCCCAAATCCTGTCCGCCGCCATAAAGATGCGCGCCATGGTCCGCCCGGCGCTGAACCGTGACAAGCGAGCAATGGTGGAACTCAAGGCCGTCGATGCGGCCTACCCCCTAATCGGCCAATTGGAAACGAGCCCACCGCTGCCAAGGAATCAACTGCTTGGCATCAAGGATGGGACCTGGGGGGCTGCGGTAGACGCAAACCTATTGACCCGCTTAGGCCTTACGCTCGGCGATACCATCCAGCTCGGCGCCGCTACCTTCCAAATGCGGGCTACCGTTGCCTTGGAACCAGACCGGATCGCTACCGTGTTCAGCTTTGGCCCGCGGTTGATGATCTCTTCGGCGGCGCTGGCGGCGACGGGGCTGGTCCAGCCGGGAAGCCAGATCCGCTACCATTACCGGATGATGATGAAACCCGGTATCCGGGCCGAGGACTGGACCGGCGGGTTGGAAACCGCGTTTCCCGTCGCCGGGTGGCGGATCAACACATCCAAGGACGCCGCCCACGGGGTGCGCCGGTTTATCGACCGGATGACCCTGTTTATGACCTTTGTCGGGTTGACGGTGCTGCTGGTCGGGGGCTTGGGCGTCACCAGCGCCGTGCGCAGTTACCTGGACGGCAAGACCGCCACCATAGCCACCTTCAAATGCTTAGGCGCCCCGGGGCGGCTGATCTTCGCCGTCTACATGATGCAAATTCTGATCCTGGGCGGGCTCGGCGTACTAATCGGGCTTGTCTTCGGTGTCACCGCCCCCTTCGCCCTGATTGAAACCGTCGGCCAGCAGCTGCCGGTTGCGCCGGTGGCGGGGATTTATGGCAAACCCATTATCAATGCCGCCGCCTTCGGTCTGCTGGCGACGGTGACCTTCGCCCTACTGCCGGTAGCCCAGGCCCGAACGGTCAAGGCGGCGGAATTGTTCCGGGCCCGCGTCGCCCCGGTCAGCGGACGCCCCGGCGCCGCTTTCATCGCGGCGGCGGCATTAGGAGTCGGCATGCTGATGGCGCTGACATTGTTGACCGCCAACGATCAACGCTTCGCCCTCTGGTTCATCGGCGGTGCAATTGTGGCGTTGGTGCTATTGCGCGGCGGCGCCGCCCTGGTGATGGCCGCGGCGGCCCGGTTCAAACCCTTCCGCAGTGGCCCCTGGCGGATGGTTCAGGCCAACCTTCATCGCCGCGGCGCCGCGACGCCGAACATCATCATTTCGTTGGGACTGGGGCTATCGGTGCTGGTTGCCATCGCCTTGATCGAAGGCAATATGCGCCGCCAGATCGAGGATCGGCTGCCGGAACAGGCGCCGGCATTCTTCTTCATTGATATCCAGCCGAACCAATCCGGCGCTTTCGATGCCGCGGTCACCGCCATCCCCGACACCAAGGGCTACATGCGGGTGCCGACGTTGCGGGGCCGTATTGTTAAGATCGGCGGCGTCCCGGTCGAGAAAGTCAACGTCGCCCACGGCAGCCGATGGGCCACCCACGGCGACCGGGCGCTAACCTATGCCGCCGTGGCCCGCACCGATTCCAAAATTGTCGCCGGCGAATGGTGGCCTGTGGATTACGCCGGCCCACCAATCATTTCCCTGGATGCGGGGCTGGCCAAAGGCTTTGGTATCGGCCTCGGCGACACCCTGACTCTCAATATTCTTGGCCGCGAAATTACCGCCAAGGTAACCAGCCTGCGTGAGATCGACTGGCGTAGCCTGCGGTTCGATTTTGCCATCATCTTCGCGCCGGGCACCCTGGAAGCCGCCCCGCACACGTCCATTGCCGCCATCGAAGCCCCACGCCACCGGGAAGACGCGGTGGAACGGGCTGCCACTGACGACTTTCCCAATATTTCGGCGATCCGGGTCCGCGAAGCACTTCAGGCGGCGGCGAAAATTTTGGAAGGGATCGGCGCGGCGATCACCGGAACGGCGGCGCTGACGCTTTTGGCTGGCGCCGTGGTGCTAGCCGGGGTGATCGCATCGGAACACCACCGCCGTGTTTACGATGCCGTTGTCTACAAGGTGCTGGGCGCGACCCGCAGGCGCGTGGTTGGACTTTATCTGCTGGAATACGGTGTGCTGGGCCTGATCACGGCGATGATCGCGGCGGTAATCGGCACCCTGACCGCCTGGGCCGTGATCCGCTTTTTGATGGAGGCCGAATGGACATTCCTGGCCGATGTCGTCGCCGTCACCACCGGATTGTGTCTCGCCGTCACCCTTTCCATGGGATTGATCGGCACTTGGCAGGCCCTCGGCCACAAGGCCGCGCCGCATCTCAGGAATGAATGAGCCCCGCCATGAATGAAATTGCGGATGACCCTTCCGAGCTTATGCAACAGGGGCTTCAACTGCACCAGGCGGGTCAGTTGCAAGATGCTGAGCAAACCTTCCGCCGTGTGCGGGCAGCTGCCGTCGTTAAAAACGTAGTGCCGGGCCTGAAGATCGCTTTTAAAAAGCCAACGGCGGCACCATCAATTATGCCGTCAGGTTTTTTGTAATAGAGGGCGTAAACGTACATGGGCTGATTATAACAAATTCATAGCCGCCGATACATCACTAGGGCATCGACAAGACCCTCGGTAGTGTGACGAAAGGCGCCTGGCAGTGTGCCGATGGTTTCAAACCCCATCTCCGTCCACAAGCGGATCGCGCCTTTGTTTCCCGTAACAACCAAATTGTATTGCATGGCGGAAAACCCCAGACGGCGTGCCTCGTCAATAGAATGGGCGCACAATTGGCGACCGATACCGCGCCGCCGGGCTGAGGGGTGTACCATATAACCGGCATTGCAAACATGTGCACCCAATGCCGGCTGATTGGGTTTCAGATAATACGTGCCGAGCACGCCGCCACTATCAACGCCGACGTAGGTCGCCTGGGGCAAATCAATCCACAGCGCCTTGGCATCGGCTTCGGCGATATCGGGGGCGTAGGGATAGGTGTCGCCCTTTTCGACGACATGTTGGAAAATTTCCCAAATATCCGGCCAGTCGGCGGCGATGACAGCGCGAATGTCAATCATGGTGTTATTTTTCAACTCCCTTTACATAGGCTAGCCCAAGCGGGTTTACTTAAACAATCCACATGGTCATGAACTCATAAATGGCGGCGACTGTGACGTGTGTTATTTTGTTTACTGGCAAGGAATTTGGAGGGATTGATGCCAATGCATCATGACCGACGACATGACGACGTCCAGTGGACAAAAGAACCGCGCCCCAAAGGGGTCGGCAGATGGCCGCCATTTATGAGTTCATGACTTGGAGAAATGAGCCATGACTTTTATTAGAGAAGCCGCCATGGCTGGCCAGTTCTATCCATGTGCCGCCGCAGAGCTGGATGCCACGGTCCGTAATTTTTTGGACGCCGCGGACACGGGCCATGACCCCGTCCCCAAAGCCATCATCGCGCCGCACGCGGGGTATATCTATTCCGGCGCTATCGCCGCCAGCGCCTACGCACAATTAATTCCGGCGGCATCAACCATTAACCGGGTGGTGTTGTTGGGACCATGCCATCGGGTCGCCGTCCGTGGCCTGGCCTTAAGCAGTGCCGACGCATTCCGTACCCCTTTGGGCGATATCCCGATTGACCATGCCGCCGCCGAGAAAATCCTGAAACTGCCTCAGGTCGAAATCTTCGATGCCACCCATGTCCAGGAACATAGTCTGGAAGTGCACTTGCCTTTCCTGCAGGTGGTGTTGGATGAATTCTCTCTGGTGCCGCTGGTTGTCGGCGAGGCGCCGCCAGGTGATGTCGCCAGTGTCATTGAGGCGCTATGGGGCGGGACGGAGACGGTGATCGTCGTCAGTTCCGACCTCAGCCATTACTTGAAGTATGACCAGGCGCGCGCCATGGATCAGGACACCTGCAGGGCCATTGAAAACCTAGACTCATCGGCCATTTCCAGCAATGGCGCTTGCGGTCGATTTTCCGTCGGCGGGTTGTTACAGGTGGCCAAGCAGCGGGGGATGACGGTGACGACGCTCGACATCCGCAATTCCGGCGACACCGCCGGCCCTAAGGATAAGGTGGTTGGCTATGGGTCATGGATGTTTCAAGATAAAATCCAATGACAATCGTTCACGGAGAAACGCTTCTCGGCCTTGCCGCCCGGTCCATTCAATTCGGTTTGGAAAACGCCAAACCGTTACCCGTCAGCCCCGATGACTATCCCCCCGAGGTGGGGGAACTCGGCGCCAGTTTCGTCACCTTAAAACGGGACGGAAAACTGAGAGGATGCATCGGATCGTCCGAGGCCTATCGACCGTTGGTCGCCGATGTCTCCGAAAACGGCTTTCGCGCCGCCTTTAAGGACCCACGTTTTCCAGCCCTTAAGCCAGGTGAGATCGATGGCATACAGCTGTCGATTTCGCTGCTCAGCCCAAAAGTACCGATGTCGTTTACGGACGAGGCGGACTTCCTGCTATCCCTCAGGCCCAATTTAGACGGCCTGATCATCGAAGACGGTGCCCGCCGTGCCTTGTTCCTGCCGTCAGTTTGGACGCAACTGCCTGAAACCAGGATATTTGTCGAACACCTAAAAGCCAAGGCCGGGATGCCCAAGGACCACTGGTCAGATGATTTTAAGGCCTGGCGTTTTACCGCCGACGAGATAACCCAGGACACGCTCGCCGTTCCGGCGTCAATCTGGAGCAATTGACATCCCGCCCCGGGCGGTGAAAATCATTGGACCGGCTCCCAGAAGGAACGGATGGAGGAAAAATCGCGTGCTCAACATATCACTGGACCTTTTGACCCAGGTCGGCGACATCACCAAACGGGCCGGCCAGGAAATCATGAAGATTTATGAAACCGATTTTCAGGTCGAGGAAAAAGCCGATAAATCCCCGGTCACGAAAGCCGACAAGGCCGCCGAGGAATTGATTATCCGGTCCATCCGCATGGGTCTCACCGATAAATACCCCATCGTCAGCGAAGAGGCCTTCGCCGACGGCAACGCGCCCGATATCACCGACGCCCCCTTCTGGCTGGTTGATCCGCTGGACGGCACCAAGGAATTCGTCAACCGCAACGGAGAATTCACTGTCAACATCGCCCTTATCGATGTCGGTAAGCCGGTGCTGGGTGTTATCCATGCCCCTGCCCTTGGGCGAACCTATTGGGGCGCGCAGGCTGGTGTCTTCACCCAAATCGGTGACGAAAAGGAACGCACCATCGCCTGCCGGGAGGCCCCGGCAAACGGACTGACCGCCATGGTCAGCCGGTCGCACCGGAGCGACGACATGGAATCCTTCCTTTCAGATTATGATATCGCTGGTGAAACCACATCGGGCAGTTCGATAAAATTCTGTCTAATCGCCGAGGGCCAGGCCGACATCTATCCCCGCATCGGCCGAACCATGGAATGGGACACCGCCGCCGGCCATGCCATCGTCCATTACGCCGGCGGCAATGTTACCGATATGGATGGCAACGAATTACAGTACGGCAAACCGGGGTTCGAAAACCCCCATTTCATCGTCAAGGGCCCAGGGGTCGCCAAAGCGACACCGGATTCATGATGGTTGGGGGGATCCCCCCAGTGACCCCCCCGGGGGTTGAACTCAAAACCGCAACGTGACCGAGAACCGCACCCCTATCGTCCCTGCCGACAGCGTTGCCATTGCCACGGCGGCGAAGCAACTTTGCGAAGGTAGTCTGGTCGCCTTTCCTACTGAAACCGTGTATGGCCTGGGCGCAGACGCCACCAACGGTGAATCCGTGGCCCGCGTATTCGCGGCCAAGCAACGACCACAATTCAATCCGCTGATCGTCCACGTCAAGGATACCGCCGCCGCCGAGGCCGCGGCCCGTTTCAATGATACTGCCAGGAAACTGGCCGACGCCTTCTGGCCCGGCCCCCTAACGTTGGTGCTGCCGCGCTTGGACGATCGCATTTCACTACTGGTCAGCGCCGGGTTGGACACCTTAGCAGTCCGGGTTCCTGGTCATCCTGTGGCCCAAGAACTGCTGGCCGAGACCGGAGTGCCGGTGGCGGCCCCCAGCGCAAATATGGCTGGATGCATCAGCCCGACGGCGGCGGGACATGTGGTCTTTTCCCTGCCTGGCGCTGATACCGGCGGGCCCGGGATGATTTTAGATGGGGGTCCATGTACCGTCGGTATCGAATCGACGGTGGTTGACCTGTCTGCCGCCGCCCCTATTTTGCTGCGTCCCGGCGGCATTACAACCGAAGACATTGAGGCGGTAATCGGCCCCCTTGCCCAACCTTCCGCACCCAATAGTGAGGTGCCAAAATCGCCGGGCATGCAGGATCGCCATTATGCACCTGTATTGCCGATCCGCCTGGACGCCACCAATGCCCGGCCCGGCGAAGCGTTTTTAGGGTTCGGCCCAAAAGCGCCTGACGATGCCATCAACCTGAGCCTGACGGCGGATCTAAGCGAAGCAGCGGCCAATTTGTTTTCGATGATCCGGACCCTGGACGGGCTTCCGTTTGAAGCCATCGCAGTGATGACGGTACCGGATCAGGGCCTGGGCCGCGCCATCAATGACCGGTTGCGGCGCGCCGCCCAACCTTTGCCCACAAAGCCGAAGGACGTTTGTTCATGACCGGCTTTAATTTCAGCGATCTCCCGTGGCGAGCCAAGGGGTCCTACATCGCCCACATTTTCAAGGCAGCGTTCAAGCAACACCACAAATGGATGAAACCTATCTTCACGCCGATGCTGGATGATGAAAGCGTAATTTTCGACATCGGCGGTCATTCTGGCCAATACGCAAAATTGCTGGCCCGGCTCGCCAAACGCGGCCGGGTCTATTCGTTTGAGCCGAGCGCCTATTCCCGATCGATTCTGAACTTCGCCATCAAGGTTAACGGCTTTGAAAATATCGATGTGATTCCGCAGGGATTGGGGGACGCGCCGGGAACGATGACATTATCGACCCCAATAAAATCATATGGCACCTTCAAGTACGGCCTCGCCCACCTGGGTGAACGAGCAATTAACGAGGCCGGGCACCAAGAAGAAGTGGCGTTGACCACCATCGACGACTTCGCCACCGAGGCAGGGTTGAAACGCCTAGATTTCATCAAGATGGATGTTGAGGGGTGGGAATACCGAATTCTGTTAGGCGGCACCAAGACCATCCAACGATACCGGCCCATCATGATGATCGAACTGGTCGGACAGCAACTGTCCCGCGCCGGCGACAGCCTGGAAGAAGCATGGGCGCTTCTGCAATCTTGGGGCTATCACCAGGAAGTCTTTATTGACGCCCAGACCCTAAGTCCGAGCGAAACGCCGCTGGAAGGGGATAGCTTCTGGCTGCCCGACTAATTCTGACCAGATGGCCTTAAACCGGCAAGGCATATCGCCGTCAACAAAAGATAGCTAATTTGCCACCATGCCGACCAGAAGGAGACGTTGAGCAACCCTATTGACCAGTACCCGACATTGACAAGCAAGGCGGCGAAGAATGCCGTTTCACCGCTTTTTAAATATTCACCTGCCAATTTCAGGCAAAGCACGACAACTAGGGTCACGAGGGCCACGGAGCCGAAGACGCCGGTCTCTGCGAATACCTCGACCAGCCAATTATGTGGGTGGGACGGGATGATGTTGAGGGTGTTTCTCGGCATTGCCACATCGGCACCAGGCAGCAGGTTGATCACGTTGATGCCGTTGCCGAACCAAGGCGAGCGCATCGCCATATCGATGGAATGCGCCCAGATTGTTTGGCGTTGATAATCAATCAGCCAGGGCGGAAGGATAGCCACCGTGTCGGCCGGGGCAACGATATACCCCCGGGTGGTGTACAACCACAACAAAATGGCCACAAACAGGGCGATGAATGCCACGCAAATTACCATGTTTGTTTTAACATTCCGTCGCAGGATCATGATTAGGATGCCGCCGGCGACAACCATCATTAACAACCCTGCCATCGCCGAACGGTTGAAAGTGATCCAGACAATGGCGATGAGTCCGATGGCGTTGGCCGTTGTCAGCATTTGCCAGCGCCCGCCTAGGATGCGCCCGGCCCACATCAACACCGGTACAAGCAGAACCCCCACACTGGCGAATGCCTTGATAAGATCAGGCGGCCTGAACCCCTCATAAGGCATGGCAGACCACCCTGACAATCGGGCAAGGGACAATATCTCGGGCAGGAAGGTCAGCGAACTGAGGGCGAACACAACACTAATAGCGTTGGCAACGATGAGCACCCTTAAGGCTAGCGATAGGGCGGCACGATCCCGAGACAACAGCGCCCAAAAAAGGGTAATCAGGCCGACGAAAACAGGGATCCGTATCCAGGTCTCAAAAGACCGCAAGGGGTGCGGTGAGATAAACATACTGGGCAGCCACAAGACTAGAGTGATCAGAAAAAGTACTCCAATGGGAGTCCCCGCCTTTTCGATCATCGCCCGCCAGTAAGTTCCCCTTTTCGGCAGTAGGAAAAGAATTAATACTGCCGCTAGCAAGGGAAGGGCCAGCACCGCTCTCCCGTAAACAAAACTGGGAACCGCGAGTCCGCACAGAAATCCCACCAGCAAGGGGGTGGGTTTTAGAAAATCAATACGCATCAGTTAATTTTTGGTTCACAAATTCGGCTAGATTTATAGATTTCTGCCTACAGAAAAAACGTCCTGCATCAATCAACGGACATAATCATAATCAAACACAAAAGTGCAAGCCAAACGGCACCAAAGGCTTTATTATGCCGGGCTTGGCGCGGTCACTGGCTCAGAATCGGTATCGGTTTGGGCTGGAAGCAACAGGGCAGACAAGAAAACGAGCACGGCAACGATAGCAAGCACGACCATCAACTGCTCAAAACCGCCGCCGCCTGCCAGGATGGCTCGCGCGGTCAACAACGACATCGCCCCAATCACCAAATTGAGCATGAACTTCACCGACAAAACTTTGGTCCGCCAAACATCCGGAACATAACGAGTAATAACGGCGTCGGTGATAGGGATTTGCCCGAAAACAAAGGCCATGGCCAACAACGAAGCCGCCAGCAGTCCGTAATTGCTTTGTGTCGCCATCACCCCGATCATCACCGGTTGTCCCATCGCAACGACTAGCAGCACCGGCTTGATCGGACGCCGGTCGATAATTCGACCGACGATGAGCTGCGCCCATGCGGCAACGGCATAGACAATGGCAGCGAGCGCACCGGTTACGGCAATATCGACGCTAACGTTCGGCATCGAAACTTCGAACATGCGCGGGATGACAAAGGTTAAGGCGCCGAACAGGAATCCGCCGGCGGAAGAAACCAATGCAAGCGCCAACAAAGCCCGTTTCCATCCGGGCATGAAGCCTACCATAGCTTTTTCGCGGGGGCACGGATCCGGCGACTTCATGCGGCCCGCACGGTTGAAATAAACAAATCCGATACCAATTAGGATGGCAATGACACCAGGAATAACGAAGGCCAGCCGCCAGTCATAACCGGCAAGGATGAAACCGGTTATCAGCGGCGCCGCCGCCACGCCCATGTTGCCCCAAACCCCATTAGACCCAAGCCGCCAGCCGACGTTGCCGCCGCCCTCGACAACCATGGCAATGCCAATCGGGTGATAAATCGCGGCAAACCCGCCAAGTACAGTCAGTCCAACACCGATCTCGAACGGGTTGCTGGCGAAACTAGTGGCGATGGAGGCCCCCCCGATGCCGAAGAAGAACACGGCGATCATTCCCCTGCGATTCCACTTGTCGGCTAGGTGCGCGGCAATAGGCGCGCAGGCCCCGAACATAACAAGCGACGGCACCCCATAAGGAATCATTTCAGCATACGCCCCGTCCTTGGCTAGGCCGAAGGCCAAGCCAGCACTGAAGGCGGCCTTGGCGAAGATCAGCATGAACATATGATCGACAAAATGACCGATATTCAGGAATAGGAAACGGATACGCTGGTCGCTCATTACTGACATGGGGTGGCCTTTTGCTAAGAGCGGTTTTTAAGATACCTGTTTGTTATAACCGATAAAGATGCGACAATATCTAGATATTTTGACAATAAATATCTAGAAACTGACAAATTATGGTCCTTTCACCCGAAATTCACCGAGTTCAGGATATCCCCCGGCCCATCGCCGCCACCGCCACCGACTACGGACCAGATGACGAAATTGACTGGCACGCGCACCCTCGCGGGCAATTGATCTACGGCATCACCGGTGTACTCACCGTTCACACCGAGGCCGGGCGGTGGGTGCTGCCGCCGGCGCGCGCCGTCTGGGTACCGGCGGGCATCGAACACCGCTCCGACATTGCCGGCGAAGTCCGTATGCGGAGCCTATTCGTCGCTACCGAGGCCGCTAAAAACCTGCCAAAGGATTGTTGCGTCGTCACCGTGCCCCCATTGTTGCGTGAATTGATCCTGGAAGCCGTCGAGGTCCCCAAGCTTTACGATATCGACGGCCCCGACGGGCGCCTGATGAAGGTGATCCTGGACCGGTTGAGCCATCTTGTACCGACGCCCCTATATCTACCGCTGCCCGCCGACCAACGACTTCGCAGGATTACCGACAATTTAGTCAGGATCCCAGGAAATCGCACCGATCTTAACGGGTTCGCCAAGAAAGCCGGGGCCTCGGCACGTACCCTGGCAAGGCTGTTCGTCAAGGAAACGGGCCTCACCTTCGGCGCCTGGCGGCAACAAGCGCGCTTACTGAGGGCGCTGGAATGGCTGGCTGAAGACCGTCCCGTCACCTCGATCGCCCTCGACCTCGGCTACGAAAGCCCGAGCGCCTTCATTGCCATGTTCCGCCGAGCTGTTGGTTCCACACCTGGGCGTTACCTAAAGGGCCGTTGATCAGCGGCCTATCGGCGCAATTTGTCTTGGCCAAAAACCACGTTGATTTTGATATTTCTTCGAAAGGAAATGTTGCGGCATCCGAGCTTTCCCGTCACTTTACCGTCGGTGTCGCTGAGACATTCCACCGAATTCACAAGCTTCGCTTTTTTCTTTTTATAGGTAGTCCACTTTGTGTTGTTGTCGCCGGCGTTTGCATTGAATGAATCGGAAACCCGCCATTGCGCCGCTCGTGAGCATTGCGCCTTAAGATGCGCCTTGGAAAGGGCGCTTGGTCCAAAGGCCTTGACGCATTCCTTGTAAAGATTGTCGAGACACCCCCGGACCTTGTCGGCATTACCGCCGACGAACCACGGATCCAACAACCAGAAGGCCTGATGTCCCTTGAAGGTGGTTCCGTCACCCTTGAATACGGCGATTTTAACGTCGAGATCTAGGCGCAACCCGGTAGTTTTTTTGCCTTTATTATCATCAGAATGTTGGATGCGGGCCTCCAACTCAATTCGGGATTTGCCGTCAATTTCATCGTCACCCCTAAACCGGGTACTCAATGGATAGACGTTCAAGTTTGGGATATTAAGAGTAAATTGGCAGGATTTATTCTGCCCGGCTGCCTGGGCCAAGCCCGGTAAAAAAATCCCGCAGCCATTATGACTACGACAATAAGAATTCTGATGGTAGCGTCCACGGGGTAAGCCCTTTAATCTTTTTTGTTCCACACCTAAATTCGGAAACGCTGGCCAGCATCTTCAATTTATAAAGAAATAATATGACCGTCACTGAAAATTTATCAAGGGCCATTAAGGACGTCGTCGGGCCAAAAGGCTGGAGCACCGATGCCGACCGGATCGAGGCCCATGTCACCGAACGGCGCGGCCTTTGGCACGGCCAATGTGACATCGTCGTCAGCCCGGATTCCACCGATGAGGTCGCCCAAATCATGTCGATCTGCCATGACGCCGGCATCGCTGTTGTCCCCCAGGGCGGCAACACCGGGCTTGTCGGCGGCGGCGTCCCCGAAGGCGGCATTGCCCTGTCGTTGGCCAGACTAAATACCGTGCGCAGCATTGATGCTGCCAACAATACGATGACGGTGGACGCCGGCTGCATCCTGGCCGACGTCCAGGCCGCCGCCGAAGCCGTGGACCGGCTTTTCCCCCTGAGCCTAGGCGCTGAGGGCAGTTGTCAGATCGGTGGCAACCTGTCCACTAATGCCGGCGGGGTCCAAGTGCTGCGCTATGGCAACGCCCGCGATCTGGTGTTGGGGTTGGAAGTCGTTTTGCCCGACGGGCGTGTCTGGGAAGGCCTAAAAGCGCTGCGCAAGGACAACACAGGCTATGACCTCAAACACCTATTCATCGGCGCCGAGGGCACGCTGGGCGTCATTACCGGCGCTGTCTTGAAACTGTTTCCCTTGCCGCAAAGCCGAGAAACCGCCATGGCCGCCCTCGGTAACGCCGACAACGCGTTGGCGCTTTTCCAACGCGCCGGGCACGATTCTGGCGACGCCCTGACCGCGTTTGAATACATCAACCGCCAGAGCCTGGACATCGCCATCACCCATATCCCGGGACTTAAAGATCCGTTCGAGGCTGCGCACGATTGTTATGCGTTGATCGAACTGTCAGGACCGGACGGAATCAAAGATGCCCTGGAACAGACGCTGGCCGGAGCCATGGAAGACGGAATAGTGGATGACGCCGTTATCGCCGCCAGCGGTGCCCAGGGGGCAGAGCTTTGGCGTATACGCGAAACCATTCCCGAGGCCCAGGTCAATGCCGGGGGAAGCATTAAACATGATGTCTCGGTGCCGGTCTCCAAGGTGCCGGAGTTTCTCGTCCGAGGACAACAGATCGTCGAGGCCGAAATCAATGGTGTTCGGGTGGTTGCCTTTGGCCACCTTGGCGACGGCAACATTCATTTCAACCTGAGCCAGCCGGAAGACACCGAAGGCGAAACCTTTTTAGCGAAATGGGAACGCGTCAATCGCCTGGTCCATGACCTAGTCGACGATTTGGGCGGCAGTTTCAGCGCCGAACACGGCATCGGGGTGCTGAAAAAAGACGACCTCAAGCGCTATACCTCGGCGGTGGAATTAGAACTGATGCAAACCCTGAAGCAAACGCTCGATCCAAAGGGAATCATGAACCCTGGTAAGGTTTTGTAGGGATTCAGGACTTAATCAAACGTCCTTGGTTTTCCGACCCAAGGGTCAGCCATTTATTTTTTACCCTTTTTGGACTACAGTTACGGCAATGGCTTTTCTTGGAGAGCGTAATGAAAAGGCACTCTTGCGGCCATAAACATTCATTCTTAGCCGAGGCAAAACACGCTTAGCCGAGGCAAAACACGCTTTCTGCGCTGCCTTTGTGGCACTTGGCCTGACTGTCGGCGCCGTGGCCACCATATCCTTTTTCATCACCGTCCCGGTCTTCTTCAGCCCTGCCCATGCCTGCAGCGGCGGTGGTGGTGGCGACAGTGACGGCGGCGGAAGCAGTGACGGCAGCGACAGTGATGGGGGGAATGCGGGCGACCCGACGTCCGCACCCATAGGCTTTGGCCAATCCACCGTCAAGATTACTTCCACGGCAAATTCGTCCTCAGGACCTATCTCCAATGAGATTCAGGATATTATTAAAAAGGTCAATAAGCTCCAGCAGGAATATCAGGCCTTGCTCAAAGACATGAGGCCCGGGGATGTGAAGAGCCAAGCCAGGCATGAAAAGGAGGCTAAACAACACCAATTAAACGCGGATCTCTACACCATTGCTAAGTATGGACTTCACGTCTTCCTTTTCTCCCACGGCCTAAAGGGGATGTTCGGCCCTGACCTAACGAAAGCAGCCTCACCAGCTGCCAAATATTTCGCTATAGGGAGTACCGCCCATGGTAATAAAGGGCTTGCCCAAAGTGCCGTGGATTTAGTTAAGGCGGCGGATGCGGCGGTCAAAGCCACCATAAGTATCTACTCAGCCGCCACAGCTCCAGAACGCAAATGACCGGAACGCGCCCCGGATGAAGAAGTTTTTCAGAATCACAACATGGTTGCTGGGTTTCTCCACCTTGGTCGCCGGTTTGGCCGCTTCCTCCATGGGCGCCTATTCCGTTCGGGCGCAAACGGCGGCACCCGAGGCGCTGACCCGCGAGGTGACCCTGAAAGATCTCCCGTTGGATGCAACGATGGCCCTCTCGGCCCCGGCGCTGACCATGCAGGGGCGCGACGAGACGACGGACATGTCGCCGGTTATGCTGTCCCCGGCGGCGAAAACGGCCTTGCGCACAACCGGCCTCCGCAACAAAGGTTTCAAACTCACCGGCTTCACCTTAACGGCCTATGAGAAATCCACGGCGTTCTCCGACGCCGTTATGGCCAGCGCAATTTTGAATTTCATCGATACTGCTGGCCAGTAAGCTCGGATCTCGCTTGTTGTTAACTATGGGCTCGCCGGGCCCAAGATCGAAATCAAGTCGGCGAACGCCGTTACTCTGGCGCCGCCCAATCCCTAGGTGCGGAAATGGGATAGGAAAGGATGAAAGCAGCCATTTAGCCGTCTTCAAGCAGGCGGCGTTGTTCGTCCCTGAAGCCAACGACGACACGGCCGTTCATTTCAAACACCGGGCGCTTGATCAACGCCGGGTGAGCCGCCATCAGGGCCGCGGCGGTGGATTCGTTGGTCGATTCCTTTACCGCGTCACCAAGACCGCGCCAAGTGGTGCCGCGTTTGTTCAACAGGGTTTCCCAACCGACGGCATCGATCCACCGGGTTATATCAGCTTCCTCTACGCCGTCTTTACGGACGTCAATGAATTGGTGCCTTAAGCCCTGTTCATCCAGCCACTTCATTGCCTTGCGGCAGGTATCGCAGTTTTTCAGGCCATAAACCGTTATCACTTGTTTTTATCCCTTCCAGAAGCTTGGCAAAGCCACTATATCAAATTATCAAAATCGAACATTAACCTGAACGACAACGGATTTGCCCCATGCTTGCCGTGATTTCCCCCGCCAAAAAACTCGATTTCGAGTCCGAACCGCATTCCCAAGAGCATACCCAGCCCCAGTTCCTGGACAAGGCCGACATCCTGGTCGGTCGAGCGCGCCGCCTCAGCCGGGCCAAACTGGGACGGACTATGAGACTCAGCGACAAGTTGGCGGACCTGAATTTCCAGCGGTTCCAGGACTTTTCGACGCCGTTTACCCTGGCCAACGCCAAGCAGGCGGCATGGGCATTCAACGGCGATACGTACGTCGGCCTCGATGCCACGAACTTGGACCCCGCCGATTTGGATTTCGCCCAGGGCCATTTAAGGATTCTTTCGGGACTTTATGGGCTGCTCCGCCCACTCGACTTGATTCAACCCTACCGGCTGGAAATGGGTGCCAGATTCAAGCCGCCGCGAGCCGATAACCTTTATGGATTCTGGGACGGTCCGTTGACGGCGGCGATCAACGAAGCCACCGCCAAGCAAGAGGACCGCAGCGTTATTAACTTAGCCTCGGTGGAATATTTCAAGGCCGTCCATGAAGAAAACCTCATTGGACCGGTCATCACCCCGGTATTCAAGGAAGTGAAGTCTGGCGTCGCCAAGGTGTTGGGCATGTTCGCCAAAAGAGCCCGGGGCGCGATGGCCCGCTATATCATCAAAAACCGCCTTGAGAGCCCAGAACAGTTAAAATCCTTCGACGCAGACGGTTATGCCCACCGGCCCGATCTGTCTGAGGGCAACACCTGGGTATTCACCCGCGACAACGGGTAAAGCTGACTGGACACGCCCCGACCGTTGGTGTTCAGTTGCAGTGATGACCATTTATCAAGCCCCATTGGACGAGATGCGGTTCGTGCTCAATGAACTGGCGGACCTCGACGGTATTTCCAAGCTCCCCGGTTATGAGGAAGCGACACCGGACCTGATCGACGCGATCCTGGAAGAAGCCGGCAAGCTGGCGTCCGAGGTGATGGCGCCGCTCAACAAAAGCGGTGATGAAGAAGGCTGCGTCCTGGAAAACGGCGTCGTCCGCACCCCGAAAGGCTTCCCCGAAGCCTATGCCCGTTTTATCGAAGGCGGCTGGAACAGCCTTCCTTTCGATCCCAATTACGGCGGCCAGGGGTTGCCGTTATTGGTTTCGGCGGCGGCGTTTGAAATCTGGCAGGCCGCCAACATGGCCTTCGCCATTTGCCCGACGTTAACGCAAGCCGCGGTCGAACTATTGACCATCCATGGCTCCGATCACTTGAAGGATGTTTTTATGGAAAAACTGGTGTCCGGCGTTTGGGCCGGTACCATGAACCTAACCGAACCTCAGGCCGGTTCCGATCTATCGAAGGTGCGGACCAAAGCGGCCAGAACCGCCGATGGCAAGGGATACCGGATCACCGGCCAGAAAATTTTCATTACGCATGGCGAGCAGGACTTTACTGAAAATATCATTCACATGGTCCTGGCCCGCAGTCCCGACGGCCCTGATGGGATTAAGGGTTTGTCACTATTCGTGGTGCCTAAATTCCTGGTTAAGGATGATGGGGCTTTAGGGGACCGCAATGACCTCAGATGCGTTTCTCTGGAACATAAGCTGGGGATCAATGCCAGCCCCACCTGTGTAATGTCGTTCGGGGACAATGCCGATAACGGCGAAGACGGCGGCGCCGTCGCCTACCTGCTGGGCGAGGAAAATCGGGGCATCGAATATATGTTTACGATGATGAACAATGCCCGCTTGGCCATCGGCGTCCAGGGCGTCGGCGTCGCAGAGCGCGCGTATCAAAACGCCAGGGCCTTTGCCGCCGAAAGGACCCAAGGCGGGGCGACGGACCCGGTCAGCATCGACCGTCACCCTGACGTTCGCCGTATGTTATTGTCCATGCGGGTCCAGACCGAGGCGATCCGGGCGCTGGCCTACTTTGCCGCTGCCACCCTTGACGCCGCGCGGCGCCACCCAGACGAAGCAATCCGCCGGGAAAAACAGGCGCTGGTGGATTTACTGATTCCCGTGGTCAAGGCCTGGAGCACCGACACCGGCATTGATGTCGCCAACACCGGCATCCAGGTATTGGGCGGGGCCGGATTCATCGAGGAATCCGGCGCCCCGCAATTCCTGCGCGATGTTCGCATTTCCGCCATTTATGAAGGCACCAATGGTATTCAGGCCCTGGACCTGGTCGGTCGCAAGGTAGCCCGCGACCAAGGCGCCGCCGCCAAGGCCCTGATTTCCGACATGCAGGCCCTGAATGGAGATTTGGGCGAAAAATCCGGCGAAGACCTTGAGGTCATCCGCACCGCCCTGGCCGACGCCATCGCGGCGCTGAGCGAAGCCACCGACTGGATTGTCGAAACCCACCCTGAAATCCCCGAAGCCGTGGCTGCGGGCGCAGTTCCCTATCTGCGTCTTTTCGGCATCGTCGCCGGTGGCTGGCTGATGGCTCGCGCCGCTTTAGCTGCTGAAAATCACCTGAGCCAAGGTGCCGAGGGCGGTTTTTTCCCTGCTAAAATTGTTTCTGCCCGATTTTTTGCTGATCAATTCCTGATCCAGGCGCCGTCCCTTGCCACCACCGTCATTAGCGGTTGGGCTGCCGTCAGCAGATTCAAACCCGTCGGTAATTAGAGACCCAGATATCCTCCGCATCGGACTAAATATCGTTAGTCCTTGATTTTTTAGCTTTTATCACACATTTTTAGCCTAATTCAACTACAAAAACCGGGCTATGAACGGCTTTACAAAATACATTCTGCGGCAATTGATCGTGGGGATGATTCTGGTGACTTCGGGTCTGACCTGCATCATTTGGCTATCTCAATCGCTGCGATTCATTGAAATGATCGTCAACCGCGGGCTTTCGGGGGGGAAGTTCGTTTACTTGACCGTTCTTCTGTTGCCGAATTTCCTGGTCATCGTACTGCCGATCGCGCTTTTTACGGTGATCGTATTTACTTATTCAAAACTGATCACCGACCGCGAACTGGTGGTCATGCGCGCCGCGGGCTTAAGCCAATTTGCCTTGGCCAAACCGGCACTGATATTGGCGCTGATCGTGATGGTCATCGGATATGCGCTGAACCTACAACTGGTGCCACAATCGTATAAAAAATTCCGGGAATTGCAGTGGGACATTCGCTACAACTACAGCCACATCCTGCTTCGCGAAGGCGCCTTTAACCCGGTAACCGACGACATCACCGTATACGTGCGCCAACGCACCAAGGAGGGGCAATTACTGGGGCTGATGGTCCACGATCAGCGCGACAAGGCCAGACCCTTTACCCTGATGGCGGAGAAGGGGGCCATGGTTAACACAAAAGAAGGGGCCAGGGTCGTCATGTTCAACGGCAATCGACAATCCGTGGACAAAAAATCCAACAAGCTGTCGATCCTCTATTTTGACCGCTACGTTTTTGACCTCTCGTCCAGTACCAAAAATGTCGGCGAACGGTTTCGTGAACCACGGGAGCGAAGTCTGGACGAATTATTCAATATCCGACAGGCCGAACCAACAATGAACGACAAGGAATTCGGCAAATTTATCGTCGAAGGTCATAAACGGCTGACGTCACCGCTATCGGCCATTGGCTTTACCTTGATCGGATTGGCGTGTCTGGTTTCCAGTTCCTTTAGCCGCCGCACCCAGACCCGACAGGTCATTCTTGCCATTTCCATTATGGTCGCCCTGCAAGGCGGTGCCTTGGGTATGGAAAACCTTATTGCCAAGAATTTGGACCTGGTACCGCTACTCTATGCCCTGGCCATGGTGCCGATCGTATTTGGTTATGCGGTACTGGTTACCAATCAACGCCATCGCCCACCCAGCACCGAAACAATTTCGGCCTAACAGGGAAAGGATTAATACACGTGCGTTTATCGACCACCCTTTCCGTCTATATTGGCCGCAATTTTTTATTGAGTTTTGTGGTTTTGTTCGGCCTGTTCCTGTTGCTGATTCTACTGTTCGACTCGGTGGAGCTAATGCGCCGCGCCGCCGCAAAACCAAACGTTTCCTTCTCTCTGGTCATGGAAATGGCGCTCCTGAAGCTTCCCCATATGGGCCAGCAGGTTTTTCCCTTTGCCGTCCTGTTTGGCGGCATGATGGCGTTTTGGCGGTTGACGCGAACCCATGAGTTGGTCATCACCCGAGCCGCCGGGGTCTCGGTTTGGCAATTCCTGTTGCCGGTGATCGGCATTGCCTTCCTTCTCGGTTTTATCCAAATCGGAATCCTCAACCCGCTGGCCTCTACAACAGTCACCCGGTTCGAACGGATTGAGGCAGTTAACCTGAAGGGGCAGAAGAGCTTCCTGGCCCTGTCACGAGCAGGGCTGTGGCTACGCCAAGCCAATACCGAAGGACAATCGGTGGTGCATTCCAATATCGTCCTGCAAACTGGCAAAGAAGTGGAGCTCAGAGACGTCATCGTTTTCAACTATAAGGACGCCGAACAGTTTTCCGGACGCATCGATGCGGAATTTGCTCGTCTGGAAGATGGTTTCTGGCATATCACCAACGCCTGGGTGCATATCCCGAATGAGCAGCCCCGCTTCGAAAAGGATTACTGGTTGGCCACCGACCTGACACTCAACCGGATCCAGGATAGTTTCGCCCCGCCGGAGACCATGTCTTTTTGGGCTTTGCCTGATTTTATCGAAACCTTAGAGAAAGCAGGTTTTTCCGCAATCCGACACAAACTTTACTGGCACTCGCTGCTGGCCTCGCCGTTTCTCATGTGCGCAATGGTCTTGATTGCTGCAACTTTCACGCTGCGCCATGCCCGCCAAGGCGGCGGCATTTACATTATCGCCGGCGGCGTACTGACAGGATTTATACT
Source organism: Alphaproteobacteria bacterium MarineAlpha3_Bin2 (assembly GCA_002938315.1). Classification (GTDB taxonomy): domain Bacteria; phylum Pseudomonadota; class Alphaproteobacteria; order Rhodospirillales; family Casp-alpha2; genus Casp-alpha2. The sequence goes on from PTLL01000007.1 coordinate 46,871, forward strand.
CTATTTCTTCTCCGACATTGTCTTCGCCTTGGGCTTATCGGATAGCATTCCAGTCATCCTTGCCGCCTGGACGCCATCGGGCGTCGCCACTTTGCTGGGTCTGGCCACCTTGCTTCATCTCGAGGACGGATAGAATAACCATGGGACGTAGCCTGGCATATTGTCTATCCATTTCGGTCATGCTGGCCGTTGTCGGCACGTGGGGTCTTGTTGTTGTTGGTGGTGGTGGCTTTTCCACCGCCGCAAAAGCCGCAACGCAGCCCGGCACCAATGTAGTCACTCCGGACAAGCCGTTGGGAACGCTATGGTACCCTGGCCCCTACCGCCCTGCCCTACCATCTTCGACTCCTTCGCCTTCACCAATTCCACAGCCTATTCTTTCGCCGGCCGCAAGCCCGACGATTCCATTCCGACCACCAGCCACGCGGGCGCCGCAACCAGGTAAACCGTTGGGCACACTGTGGTATCCGGGCGTTTATAATCCCAATTCCCCCGGACGCACCCCCTTGCCGGCGACCGTTATTGACCCGCAACCGACGCCCTCCGCATCCCAGCCACTGCCGCGGGTGCACGACACAAAACCCTTAGGGACCTTGTGGTATCCAGGCCCCTACAATGCCAAGGCACCATCCCGACCGGCTGTGATTCCCGGACCCGCTACCGTTCCAAGTCCGGTACCGGCTCTCACCCCGGTCGTCGCCGAACCGAAGGCGTCGCCACCTGGTCCTTCTTCCCCGCCCAGGCCCATCGCAGTAACCGAACCTGCCCCCGCCGGATCAACGCAGAACACCGGTGAGGTCGACCTCGACCTGACCGTTCACTTGAGCGCCGACGACATCAGTTTCGATCAAGAAAATGGACTGGTGACCGCCACCGGGAACGTCGAAATCATCCACGGCCAACGAAAGCTATTCGCCAACCGCATCATTTATAATCAGAAATCAGATGTCGTAACGGCGTCCGGTAACATTCAACTAAGCGAGCCGGGAGGCGAAAAGATCTTCGGTGACCAAATGCAGATTTCCGGAGATCTCAAGGATGCCCTTATAGAAAGCCTGGGCATCATCCTGACTGATCGTGCCCGCATCGCTGCCACCGGTGCCAGACGGTCCGACGGAACCGTCACCGAAATGCGCCAAGGCGTTTATTCACCTTGCAACTTGTGTCAGGACGACCCAACACGCCCGCCATTGTGGCAAGTTAAGGCGGTAAAAATAATTCATAACAAGAATTCCAAGACCATCGAATACCGTGATGCCTGGCTTGAGGTCATGGGCCTACCGGTTGCCTATACGCCCTACCTATCCCATCCAGATCCAACCGTTAAACGCCAAAGCGGCCTTCTGGCGCCATCTTTCGGCCAGTCTTCAGACTTAGGTTTCGTCGCACGTGTTCCCTATTACATCAATATTGGCCCGGCCCGAGACGCCACCATTACAGCGCTCGTCACCGGCGATGGGGGGTCAGGAGCGATTGGGGAATACCGTCATCGCTTCAGCAATGGCACTTTTGATGCAACTGCGAGCCTCATCGGCGGAGACGACGACGAAGATTTCAGAGGCCATATCAAGAGCAAGGGACGGTTTGATGTCGACAACACCTGGCGGGGTGGTTTCGACATCAACCGCGTTACCGATGACACCTACTTGAGACGTTATGGTTTTGGGTCTCCGGCTTCTCTAAACAGCCGGCTTTTTGTCGAAGGGTTCCGCGGTCGCAACTATTTTTCTGCCAACGGATATTCCTTCCAGGGCCTTCGGTCGACGGACGACCCTGATCTTGAACCCCTTGTTCTGCCGTTGATCGACTTCAACCACATAGGAAAACCCGATAAATATGGCGGCCAAACGGTGTTGGACGTCAACTTTCTGGCGATAACCCGTCATGAAGGCACCGATACCCGCCGGTTGTCGATCCGCCCGGGTTGGCAATTGCCCTTCATGGGACTTTTCGGCGATGTGTATAAGCTGTCACTTGCGCTAAATGGTGATCTCTATCAAGTCGACCACCAGGAGCGCGAAGGAGAAGCTAATTTTTCTGGCGTTACCGGTCGACTCGTTCCCCAAGCCATGCTCGATTGGCGGCTTCCATTTATCAAAACAGCCGGCACCGTTAGTCAGGTCATCGAACCGGTGGCCGTTGCCGCCTACAGTCCCTACGGCGGCAACTCAAACAAAATACCCAACGAAGACAGCAAGGAGTTGGAATTCGACGATACCAACCTATTCTCCGCCAACAAATTTTCCGGTCTCGACAGGGTTGAGGGCGGACCGCGCCTCTCTTATGGCGTCAAATGGGGCGTCTATGGCCAGAGTGGCGGAAGTTCAACCTTCCTCATCGGCCAATCCTGGCGGCCCAAATCTGATGATACCTTTCCCACTAGATCTGGCCTGGAAGAGAATTTTTCTGACATGGTCGGACGGGTCCACATTACACCAGGGCCATATCTGAACCTTATTTACCGGACCCGATTCGCCAGCGATAACTTCTCCCCGAAACGAAACGAAGTGACGTTAAGAGCGGGGGTGCCTGCATTCAAAGCCAGCACCAATTATGTCTTTATCGAATCCCAGGAAGACAGCGAATTTTCAGGCCGAGAAGAAATCAACTTTTCGATGAATTCCAAGCTAAATAGGTTTTGGCAAGCAGGCTTCTCAGGCGTGCATGATTTGGCCGCCGGAGAAGCGCGGCAATATAGCGCCTCGTTGATTTACGAAAATGAATGTGTCGTCTTCACCACCAAGGCATCTCGGACATTTTTCGAAGACCGTGACCTACAACCGACAGACCAAGTTATCGTCAAAGTCACACTGAAAACCCTGGGTGAAATCCGGACGAACATTTTCCAATAATAAGACCGCTATGAATACCGTTTTCAGAACAATGAAATTGAAAATTACTGGTCAGATCATGAAACGGTTTTCGATGAGCGTACTTGCGTTGGTGTTAATTTTTCTATCGCCGGACTCCCGGGCGCAGGACACATTGGGAATCGCCGCCGTGGTTAACGACAAAGTCATTTCAGTCTATGACCTCGGTATGCGCCTAAGCCTGGTCACGATCTTTACAGGCCTTCCAAACAATTCTGAAACCCGGAATCGGTTGGTTCCCCAAGTTTTACAAACCCTGATTGAGGAACAACTCAAACGCCAAGAAGCTTCACGCCGTAGAATTACCGCCAGTGATAAGGCCGTCAAAGCCACCCTTCGGAATTTGGAAAAGGATAACAAACTGGGCAAGGGGGGGCTGAAAGATTACTTGGCTAAAAGGGGAGTTGAACAAAAGACAATAATCGATCAAATCAAGACCGATCAAGTCTGGAGAAGATTGGTTAATGTCCGATATGGATCGAAGGTCATCATCACCGATGAAGAAATCGATGAGGTGATGGCCGAAATGAAGAAAAACGAAGATCAACCTGAATACCAAGTGGCTGAAATTTTTCTTCCTGTGGAAAACCAGGAAAAAGAAAGCGAAACCGTTGCCCAGATTAACCAATTGCTCCAACAAGCTCGGGCGGGTTCACATTTTCAGGCTTTGGCCCGAAACTTCTCGAAAAACCCTTCCTCAAAAAATGGCGGAGATCTCGGCTGGAACCGGCTTGGACAGCTGGGCGCAGATTATGACAATGCCATGGTCAGGTTGAAACCGGGTCAAATTTCGCCACCATTCCGCACCGCCGACGGGTATGCAATCCTATATCTGATTAAGCAACGGACCGCCAAAGCCTTAGGCAGCACCGAAGCTGACTCAGCTATTGTAAATTTACAGCAATTGTTCCTTCCCATCCCGAAGGGCTCCAGTCCTTCTGTCGTAAATGACGCCATGGAAGGAGCAAAAAAATTTGGTGAAAAGGCAAAGAATTGTACCGATCTAGATAAAGTCGGCAAGGAAACCGGCTCTGCCCTTTCCGGCAATTTGGGTGATATCAAAACTAGCGCCTTGGCGGCCCAACAACGGAGCATGATCAGAGGCCTCCCACCCCTGAAAGCCAGCCGCCCGTTACGGACAGCAGATGGCGTCATTGTGCTGATGGTTTGCCGCCGAGATGAGGCAAATAGTCCAGAATTGACGGTGGAAGACCTAAGAGAAAGCATCGCTAGTCGACTGAGAAATGAACGCCTATCCATCCTGGCGCGTCAATATTTACGCGAAATTCGCCGGACCGCATTCGTTGAGGTTCGGTTGTGACAGCCGCGGAATTACCCCTGGCATTGACCATGGGGGATCCCGCCGGCATTGGTGGCGAGATCGCCCTCAATGCTTGGGCTGGGCGTAGCGACGGCACCGCGCCGTTCTTCGTTATTGACGACCCGGGACGATTGGCTGATCTTGGCCGGCGAATTGGTGTGATGACGGCCATAAAGCTCATTCGGTCACCGAGCGAGGCCAACGCTGTCTTCCCTCAGGCCCTGCCCGTCTTGGGCGCCGCTTTGCCCAACGAGGCCATTCCCGGCCAACCCGATCCAGCAAATGCCCAAGCTGTTCTGTCCTCCATCGAAACGGCGGTCCGCCTGGTCATGTCCGGTGACGCCGGCGCCGTCGTCACTAATCCGATCCACAAGCAATCCCTGTACGAAGCAAACTTCCCCTATCCCGGCCACACCGAATATCTGGCGGCATTGGCGGGCGACGATATCACTCCGGTAATGATGCTGGCGGCGGGCAGCTTCAGGGTCGTCCCGGTCACCGTTCACCAAAGCCTCACCGAAGCCCTAAGCGACCTGAATACTGGAGCCATCACCCAAGCCGGACTGATTACCCATGCAGCATTGAAACAGGACTTTGGTCTGCCCCACCCTCGTATCGCCGTTGCCGGGCTTAACCCCCACGCAGGCGAAGGCGGTGCCATGGGATCCGAGGAAGACCAAATTATTGCGCCTGCTGTGTCCGCGCTGACCGAGGTCGGCATTGATGCCTTCGGCCCAATTGCGCCGGATAGCCTGTTCACGCCTCAGGCCCGGGATACCTATGATGCAGCGCTCTGCATGTACCACGACCAAGCCCTGATCCCGATCAAGACGGTTGCATTCGAGACAGCCGTCAACGTTACCTTGGGGTTACCGTTTGTACGCACATCACCGGACCACGGTACGGCGTTTGATATCGCCGGCACCGGCCAGGCCTCCGAAACCAGCCTGTTGGCGGCATTGGATATGGCGGCGGGCATGGTCCGTTACCGGGCTACCGCCCAGGCGGCATGAACGATCTTCCCCCGCTTCGCGATGTCATCAATCGGTACGACCTTGGGGCGCGGAAGTCCCTAGGCCAGCACTTTCTACTCGACCTCAACCTGTGCGCCCGTATTGCCCGCACGGCAGGAAAACTAAACGATACAAACATCATCGAAATTGGGCCGGGTCCGGGGGGGTTAACTCGGGCGTTGTTGGATGCCGGCGCCGCCAGGGTTGTTGCCGTTGAACATGATCACCGTTGCGTGGCCGCGTTAGCGGAATTGCAGGACGCGTATCCGGATCGCCTGGAAATTATCGAGGCCGATGCCCTTGAAACCGATGTGACCGCTCTGGTTCTTGCGCCGCGTCGGGTTGTCGCCAATTTGCCATACAATATTGCAACGCCATTGCTGTTGGGTTGGCTTCGCCGGATCACCGATTTTGAAGGCCTGACTTTGATGTTCCAAAAAGAAGTCGCCGAACGCCTTGCCGCCAAACCAAGAGGCAAGAGTTATGGCCGGCTTTCGATCATCACCCAGTGGCTGGCGGAGGTCCGCTTTCAGTTCAATATTTCTAAAGAAGCCTTCACGCCACCGCCGAAGATTGCCTCCTCGGTGGTAACCCTGACCCCGCGCCCTACCCCACTGGCGCCAGCCGAATGGGAAAGTCTTGAGAGGGTCACCGCCCAGGCCTTCGGCCAACGCCGCAAAATGCTGCGTTCCAGCTTGAAGTCGCTAAATTTGGATTTTGCCGCCCTGGGGATCGAACCGACGGCAAGGGCCGAGGAATTATCGGTGGAACAATTCTGCTCGATTGCCCGCACTACTGGCTGACACCCATACCGCGGACGAAATCCAACATTCCCGGCTGGCGGATCCGTTTCAAGCGTTCGGCAGCGAGGATCGCTTCGACTCGGGCAACGCTTTCATCCACATTTTCGTTGACGATGATATAGTCATATTCGTTCCAATGGCTCATTTCCGACGTCGCCTTGGCCATGCGTTTCTTAACCACATCGTCGGAATCCTGAGCACGCCCGTGCAGCCTTCTCTCCAACTCTTCCACTGACGGCGGCAAAATGAAGATACTGACAAGATCGTCACGGGCATTTCGTTCCAACTCTTGGGTGCCTTGCCAATCGACGTCGAACAGGACATCCCGGCCTTCACTCAAGGTTTTTTCGACCGGTGCCTTGGGCGTACCGTAGGAATTCTCGAACACCGTCGCGTGCTCCAGGAATTCATTGGCTTTGACCATGGCGTCGAAGATGCCCTGGTCGGCGAAGACATAATCCTTGCCGTCAACTTCACCCGGACGCATGGGTCGAGTGGTCATCGACACCGACATGATGATCTCGGCATCGCGTTCCAGCAACGCCTTCGAGATCGTCGATTTGCCGGCGCCTGACGGCGATGACAACACCAGCATCAAGCCGCGCCTGGAAATAGTCATGGCGGAGGATTTTTCATCATTACTCAATGTTCTGCACCTGCTCGTTAAATTGACTTTTTTTATTGCTTATCAAAGAGTTATGAATTGCCGGTTAATAGAACTACGCGTGTAGCTACATAAAACCCTTTGGCGATCTAGCTAAAATAGCCACTTGTCAGACTGTACCAGCCTCTGGCTTAGCCTCACATCATTAATGTGCTTTGGCATCCGCAGGCCTAACCCCTAGCAGACTTTCGGTGACGCTACCTCCCGTGAGATGGTTGATATAATTGCGTCTTACTGCTCCGAACTTAACAGCGATGTAAGGTAAAGCGAGACGGCCCCCCCATGGACTGGAAACTATGACCCTACCCCCTAATGAGGATGGCCTCTTAAACCGAGACCAAAAAAAACAACGTGTAAAGTTAGGTAGGTGTTTTCTAGAAGTTTGATGTCCGCTTTACCCCCAAAAGCGGAAGTTTTTCGGGCAGTCGGAAAGAGTCTGTTAATGACCCAAAGCGGACGTTCGGATTACTCATCCCACAATGTAGCGTTCACTCAGGATTCCAGATCGGAAGTCCATCGCGGTTACCCCACTCCTGCCAGGAACCGACATAATTTCGTATGCGGGGATAATCGAGCAGACGAAGCGCCAAATAGGCATGGGCAGAACGGTATCCGGTGTTGCAGTAAAGCGTGATCTCCTTGTCGGGTGTAGCATCCAAGGCCTCGAAGGCTTCACGCAGCTGATCTGCGGACTTCATGCAGCCGCTATCGTGGTCGTACAGGTCCTCCCAATCCCGGTGTTTGGCTCCGGGTATGGCGCCGCCGTGACGGGCCCGTTTGTCCGTTCCCACAAATTCCTCGCGGCTACGATTGTCGACAATTACGCAGTCAGGATCGTCTATGGCATCAAGAACACTGCTATAGGTCGCTACCGTTTCCGCTACGGGGTTGAAAGCGAACTTGACGGGCTTCGGCGTGTCGCTTTCGCTTTCAACCGTCAGGCCCGCCGCTGACCAAGCGGCTATTCCTCCGTCCAATACATGCACATCGGCATGGCCGAGATATTCCGCGAACCAGAACCCCCGCGCCACGCACATATCGGTGAACTCGCCGTAAAAGACGATGGTATCGGTCTCCCGGACCCCGCGCCAACCCAACAGGTTGGCCCACATACGCGTGAAGGAATCCAGTGGCGCGGGATCAGTGTCATCAGTGTTGACGAAATATAGATCGAAGTGCCGTGCACCGGGAATGCGGCCCTTCGCGAACATCTCAGCGGGGCGGGTATCGATGATCGCTAAACCCGATTGCCCTAGCCGTTCCTGCAGAGTTTCGGGTGACCACAACAAATCCTGGTTAACGTAACCGCGTGCCGCGATGTCCATTGGTTTCCCCTTCAACTGATATTCCCCAGAGTAATTCTAAACTAGGCCCGACGATAGCAAAATAGGCGGCCCAATGTTCGCTTATGGCTATTAGCGGACCTTCCCCCTCACGGTCTACACCGTTCACCACATCAGAAGAGAACAGCCCGGAGCTCACGCTTAGTAAATCTGACAATGTCGGCATAGGGGAAACAGATTCCTTGCGCTTGGATTGTGTTATGAATCCCACGAAGTTGGATGACATCTGGGGAATGTCGGTTAAGTTCTTTCAGCCGATTCCATCACATATAACGGAGTAACCCATTGTATTTCGACCGGCGCCTTTGGGGATTCACGAAAGCCGTCCGGGGCAGGATAATTTGGGCGGTTTTTGTCGGTTTAATTTCGGCGGCGGTCGGCGTGGCGCGGCTCGGGTTGCTGGGCTGGCTTTTGGCGAAGATATTCTCGGGCGAACCAGCGGATGCGCTTTTC
>PTLL01000070.1 GCA_002938315.1 Alphaproteobacteria bacterium MarineAlpha3_Bin2
GGTGACCTCGCTAGCTACGAAAATAGGAATCGTTAATTCACCCGACCTTGATCATAGGGTGAATAATGTCTTCGTTCTAAATATTTCCACTTTGGGTCAAAAGCGGACATCTTTAGGCCAGTCGAAAAGGGTCTGCTTTTGACCCATAACGGACTTTAAAGAAGGTCTTGTCCTGATAACGTCCGCCTCACTGCTTTCCGCCATCCTTCATAGCGACGTTCGCTCGTGACGATGTCCAACTCAGGTGAAAAACGTCGGTCGAGCGCCCATGTTTCGGCAAAACCGTCGAGGCCCGGATAAACACCGCGATGCATTCCGGCGAGGTAGGCGGCTCCCAATGCCGTTGTTTCAAGAAACCGGGGACGATCAACCGGGGCGCCGAGAATGTCGGCCAGGAACTGCATGGTCCAGTCCGAAACGGTCATGCCGCCATCGACGCGCAGCACCGTATCGGCCTCGGCTCCAGTTTTGTTACCGGCCCAGTCTCCCTTCATCGCTTCCAATAGGTCCCGGGTCTGAAAGCCGACGCTTTCCAGGGCGGCGCGGGCAACCTCGGCCGGGCCGGTGTTCCGGGTGATGCCGAACAGGGCGCCTCGCGCGTCCGCGTCCCAATAAGGCGCCCCCAACCCGACGAAGGCGGGAACCAGAAAGACGTCTTGGGTTTCATCCGCGTCCCCCGCCAATTCACCCGCTTCGGCGGCGTTGTCGATGATCTTCAAGCCATCACGCAACCACTGAACGGCGGCGCCTGCGATAAAGATGGAACCTTCAAGGGCATAAGTCGGCTGGCCATCGAGCTGATAGGCGATGGTCGTCAATAGCCGGTTATTCGAAGCCACGGCAGTTTGACCGGTATTAAGGAGCGCAAAACATCCGGTCCCATACGTGGATTTCATCATCCCCGGCTGAAAACAAGCCTGACCGATGGTGGCGGCCTGTTGGTCGCCGGCAACGCCACAAATGGGGATTGCGCCGCCGAAAAGGTCCGGGACCGTTTCACCGTATGCATCGGCGCTGTCCCTGACATCGGGCAACACCGACATCGGTACCCGAAACAGATCGCACATTTCCTCCGACCATCGGCCTTCATGGATATCGTACAGCTGGGTTCGGCTGGCGTTGGTGGCGTCGGTGGCGTGGACCTTGCCGCCGGTCAGGCGCCAAAGCAGAAAGCTGTCAATGGTGCCGAAGGCCAATTTTCCGGCATCGGCGGCGTCCCGCGCCCCGTCCACGGTATCGAGGATCCAGGCAACCTTGGTGCCCGAGAAATAAGGATCGAGCAATAATCCGGTGCGCGCGGTGACGGTGGGCTCGTTTCCGGCCTTTTTCAATGCCGCGCAGGCATCGGCGGTGCGCCGATCCTGCCACACGATGGCCCGGTGAATTGGTTTGCCGGTATCCCGGTCCCAGACGACGGTGGTTTCGCGTTGGTTGGTGATGCCGATGGCGGCGATGTCGCCGGGCGTCACGCCGGCCTTGGAAATGGCCTCTCGGCACATCGTTAGGGTTGATTGCCAAATATCCTCGGGCTCGTGCTCGACCCAACCCGATTGAGGAAAATGCTGCTCGAATTCCTCCTGCGCCGTAGCGACGGGTGCATGGGTTCCATCGAACAGAATCGCCCGCGACGACGTGGTCCCCTGATCAATGGCAAGAACGTAATTGGACATGGCGCCTCTTTGCAATTAGAGGGGCGGCGTTATCCTGCCGCGATTTTCCCTTCCGATGGATGATCCTTCAGCCATGACGAAAGGCCGAGGATATCCTGTCCGCTCGAAACATCAGAGCAGCTAGTCTGGCGGATGGTGTTTGACCTTAACTCGTTGCAATTTCGATATACAGTTCACGAAGTCGATTGGTCAGTGGTCCAGGGACTCGGTTGCTGAGCACATGACCGTCGATTTCGACAACCGGCAACACGAAGAATGATGAACCTGTCGCGAATGCTTCAACCGCGTCATATGCCTCTTCCGGCTTGAACGGGCGTTCTTCAATGGGCAATTGGGCCTCCTCGGCCAGGCGGAGAACAGCGCGGCGCGTGACTCCGTGCAAGATTTTGTTCGTGAGATCGCGCGTCACCAAAGTTCCATCCATCGTCACAATAAATGCGTTCGTCGATGTTCCTTCGGTAACGTAACCATTGTCCACCATCCAGGCGTCGTCGGCACCCGCTTTTCGGGCGGCGTGTTTTGCCATGGCCTGTGCAAGTAACGCGACAGACTTGATGTCACGCCTTTGCCAGCGGATGTCCGGGACCGTGATGATGGAAGCACCTTTACCGGCCAGCGGAGGCTGAAGGAGTTTCTTTTCCTGGGTGAACATGGTCAAGATAGGGGAAATATCCTCGGGCCAAAGGAAGTCGCGCTCCGCCACACCTCGCGTAATCTGCAGATAGATGATGCCTTCCTGAAGGCCGTTTCTTTCGATGAGTTCAATCTGAATTTTCTCGATTTCATCAACGGGGAGAGGTGATTTCATGTCGAGTTCCCCGAGCGATCGCTCTAGACGCAGCAAATGCCTGTCATTGTCCACCATCTTGCCATTGATGACGGCTGAAACTTCGTAAACACCATCCGCGAACAAATAGCCCCTATCCATAATCGATACCTTGGCTTCGTTTTCGGGGACATACTCTCCGTTGATGTAGACAATTCGCGACATGGAAATCTCCTGGACCGAAATCAGATGCTTTTCAAAGAGTCTGAACGACCGCAGCTGTATGATTTGCTGGAAAGTTGGCCCCCGTGATCCGAGATTACAGAGGGCATGGTTTCTTGGGAAGTTAGGGAGGATGCGATTCGTCTAAAAATTCGAGACGCCGCCGATGAATTCAGATGGCGGTTAGACGCCTCAAACGCATTCAAAGGGGGCATTCGCCGTTCCATCTGATAGGATCCCCTCGTAGCTGCATGTGAGGCGGAACGCCAAAGATACTTTGCCGAATTATCCGTAATTTGGCAAATTCTTCTTTCTCTCAGCCGTTCACACTTGAACGAACGGCTCCGACTGCGACCGCGGAAAATTGAAGTGCTGATACTGAAAGACCTAGAAATTTACGTGTTTCCGACGTACTAATGGAGGGTTATAAATCAGTGTTTAACCAAAATCCAAAATCGGGGAGAATGCCGTGTTAAAAAAACTACTATTATCTACAGTCGCTATTGCGTTTGTCGCAACCATTCAGCCGGCTGAGGCTGCGGAGTCCAGGGTCCTAAAACGGATCAAGGAACGCGGCGTCGTCAACATGGGACACCGCGAATCGTCCGTTCCCTTTGCTTACATCGGCAAAGACGGCAAGCCCATCGGCTATTCCATGGATATCTGCAACATGTATGTCGACAAAATCAGGAAAGTCCTGAAAATGCCGAACATCAAGGTCAAGCACGTACCGGTGACGTCACAGACCCGGATCGCGCTGATGGCCAACGGCACCATCGACATGGAATGCGGTTCCACTACCAACAACCTGACCCGGCAAAAGCAGGTCGCCTATCTTGCCGTTACCTTCATTACCGGCACCAAGCTAGCCAGCAAGAAGGGCTCCGGGATCAAGGAAGTCGAGGATCTAAACGGCAAGGCGATTTCCCTGTCGCAGGGAACGACCAATGAGAAAGCCATCAAGCGGATCATGAGGGAAAAGGGCCTCAAGATTAAGATCGTCCCCGTCAAGGATCATCCGCAAGGCTGGTTGGCGCTTGAGACCGACCGCGTCGACGCCTACGCCACTGATGACGTGTTGTTGTACGGCTTGATTTCCAAGTCCAAAAATCCGGACCAGTTCCAGGTCACCGGCCGTTTCCTCAGCTATGACCCCTATGGCATCATGGTGCCTCAGGACGATTCCAAGTATCAGCGGCTCGGCAATGTGTTGCTGGCCGACCTGATGCGTTCGGGTGAGATGCAGAAAATCTACGACAAGTGGTTCAACCCCGGCCCGACCGGCATCAATATGCCGATCAGCGATACGTTGAGGGTTGCCTACGAGATCCAGGCCCTGCCGCACTAAGCTCGGCCTAGTTTACTTTTGGACGGGACCGGGGGGCGTGATTAACTACCCCCGGTCCTTCTCCAAACAGGGAATGGGGAAAATTTTTGGAGTTTTCCTATAACTGGGACTGGAGCGTCCTTCTGTGTACGGTCGAAGACGTCGAAATCGGCTGTATCGCGCCCTATTTCTATTGGATCGTTGAAGGTTTCGGCTGGACCATCGCCGTCGCCTCAGCGGCCTGGGTGATTGCCTTTTCCTGGGGTTCCTTCATCGGGATTCTTCGCACCCTCGAAGCCCCGATCTGGCTGGTTGTTCCTTTTTTAAAGCCCTCAATGAAATATAAGTCTTCCGTGATCGAGACCGGCAATGGCGCCGTTATGATCAATATCGGTTGGTTTTTACACGGCTTCGCCACCGTCTACGTCACCATTTTCCGCAATATTCCGTTGCTGGTGCAGATGTTCCTTTGGTATTTCGTGCTGCCCGAGGTGGTCTCGAAAGAGGCCGGTATGTGGCTCAAACGGGAAATGCCGCTGCCGGAATACTGGACTGCGGTTGCTTGTCTCGGCCTCTATACGGCGTCCAGAGTCGGCGAAGCGGTACGTGCAGGCATCAATTCCATTACCCAGGGCCAGCACTATGCCGCCATGGCCATCGGACTGACACGGGTCCAGGTCTACCGCTGCGTTTTATTGCCGGTCGCCTACCGGATCATCATTCCGCCGCTGACCAGCGATTTTTTAGGGATTTTCAAGAATTCGTCGTTGGCGCTGACCATCGGTGTTCTGGAACTGACCGCGATGACCCGCCAAATTGACGAATACAGCTACCAGACCTTCGAGGCGTTTACCGCCGCCACCGTGCTGTACATCCTGGTCACGGCAATCGTCATGTTCGCCATGCGCATCGTTGAAGGCCGCGTCGCCATCCCCGGCATGATTTCACTGGGAGCCAAGTGACATGGAAGGGAGTTTCGACTTTGCCATTATCCTCAAGTCAGTGCCTTATCTGGCCGAAGGGATGGTGCTGACATTCCAGTTGACTTTTTTGGGCATTGCCGGGGGTATTTTTTTCGGCACCTTGCTGGCCTTGTGCCGCCTGTCGCCGTTCGCGCCGCTGTCGTTCGTCGCCGGGTCTTACGTCAACTTCTTCCGCTCCATGCCGCTGATCCTGGTGATTTTCTGGTTCTATTTCCTTGTGCCGTTTATCGTCGGCCACCCGGTCGGCGGCTTCTGGTCAGTGACCTTGGCGTTTATCATGTTCGAAGCCGCGTACTATTGCGAGATCATGCGCGCCGGCATCCAAAGCGTGACGCTGGGTCAAGTCTACGCCGGACAGGCCCTGGGGCTGACCTATCGGCAGAACATGCAATACATCGTCCTGCCGCAGGCTTTTCGCAACATGATTCCGATCCTGTTGACCCAGGCGATCGTGCTATTTCAGGACACCTCGCTGGTCTACGTTGTGGGCTTGGGCGATTTCCTGGTCCATGCCGACATCGTCGCTAACCGGGACAACCGCCTGATGGAAATGTTTACCACGGTGGCCATTGTCTATTTCATCATATGTCTATTGGGAACGTTCTACATCCGCCGCCTGCAAAGGAAATTAGCCAATGCCTGAAACTGAAAATACCACCCCTTCGGTCGAGTCATCCCCCGGTGTCGGCATGATCCAAATGGAAGTCGTTTCCAAATGGTATGGCAATTTCCAGGTTTTGGTTAATTGCTCAACCAAGGTCGATAAAGGCGAGGTGGTGGTTATCTGCGGCCCGTCCGGCTCGGGAAAAAGCACCTTGATCAAGGTGATTAACGGCCTCGAGCCTTTCCAGGAAGGCGTTGTCACCTTCGACGGCACCTCGGTCGGCGACGCGGCGACGAACCTGCCCATGCTGCGTTCCAGAATTGGCATGGTGTTTCAGAGTTTCGAGCTGTTCCCGCATATCACCATCACCGACAACATCAATCTGGCGCAGTTGAAAGTATTGGGCCGCGACGAAAACGAGGCGACAAACCGCTCCATGGCATTGTTGGAGCGGGTCGGTCTCATGGATCAAAAAGACAAATTCCCGGCCCAGCTTTCCGGCGGCCAGCAACAACGCGTCGCCATTGCCCGGGGGCTTGCCATGGACCCCGCCGCCATGCTGTTCGATGAGCCGACCTCGGCGCTCGATCCGGAAATGATCAACGAGGTCCTCGACGTGATGACCGAATTGGCCAACGACGGCATGACCATGATGGTCGTCACCCATGAAATGGGGTTTGCCAAGCGGGTCGCCGACCGGGTCATCTTCATGGATGAGGGCCGGATCGAGGAAGATTGCACGAAGGATGAATTTTTTGGCGGCGAGCGTGGGGACCGGGCCCAGGAGTTCCTGTCCAAGATTCTGACTCACTGAGCCACCGCCCAGGAATAGATCACGGTTCTGCGTTCGTAAGATTGCTTGGGAAATTATCGGCGAAATGAATAGAGCGGAAAAACGCCGGCAACGGAAATTAACCGGGCGTACGGCAAACAAAGGGCCTCGCAAGAAATTCGGAGGAACCCAACAAGCCCTGGAGCTTGCGATCCAGCATTACACTGCGGGCGACTTACCCGAAGCCGAGGACGTTTGTCGCGATATCCTGCAAACCGATCCAAACCAGCCTGTCGCCTTGCAGATGCTTGGAGTCATTGCCCTTCAGTCCGGCAAGAATGATATTGCCGCGAAGTACATCCAGAAAGCCATAGAGACCAATCCCGGGGACGCCGATGGGCACAGTAATTTGGGCCTCGCGCTGCAAAACCTTGGACGGCTGGAAGAATCCGCGGCCAGCTACCGCAAAGCCATAGACATCAGGCCCGGTTTCGCCGAGGCCCACAACAACCTGGGAAACACGCTCACCCAACTTGGACGGCTGGAGGAAGCGGTCATTCATTTTCAGAAAGCCATTCAGATCAATCCCAATAACGCCAATGAGCACAACAATCTTGGCAATACGTTGAAAGACTTAGGGGAGTTTGACGAGGCGCTCGCGTCCTATCGTAAAGCCATCCAAATGAGGCCCGAATTTGCCGAGGCGCACAGCAATCTAGGAAACCTGTGCAGTGACCTTCAACGCCTGGACGAAGCGGTCGATCACATTCAAAAAGCCATCACCCTTAGGCCTGATTTTGCCGATGCGCACAACAATTTAGGCGTTGTGTTACAGAAACTTGGACGGCTAGAGGAATCGGTCGACAGCTTTCACAAAGCCATCGCCATCAACCCCGATTACGCCGATGCGCACAACAACCTGGCGGGCACGCTCAAGGAGCTTGGGCGGTTGGAAGACTCCGTGGATAGCTATCACAAAGCCATCGACATCAATCCCGAATTAGCCGATGCGCACAACAATCTGGGAAATGTTCTCAAGGATTTGGGCCAATTTTCTAAAGCCAAGGCAGCGTACGACCGGGGGTTTCACATAAATCATGGAGGACCCTGGTACAATGCCGCGACATTTGCCGATGGTGACGGCGCCGGTATGGGGCTGCCCACGGGAAAGGTTTCCACCTCCACCTTCAAGCTGCGCGATACAATTGATCAACTCGAATACCTCATTGCCAAGGGCAGGATCGATTCTTCCTTTCAACGGATGGCCGACCGCTATGGCGACGTTCTCACGGAAATTGAGCAGATGGAAATGCCCGAAGCCGTCAGCAAACTTACCCCAGGGCAATTGGATCGTCTCGGTTCCTTCCATAATCAGGCGATCCACCATGACGGCCCGGCCCGCATCGGCGCAGGCACGATCAACGGGGCGCTCGATTTCAAACACATCGAGAAGCGCTATCTAGCGTCTCCGGTGTCGGTGACGACGTTGGATGACTTTCTCACGCCCGAAACGTTTAGCCGATTGCGGGATTTTTGCCTTGAGTCGACGATTTTCTTTACCCACACCGGCAACCATCTGGTTAGCAGCCGGCTCACCAACGGGTTTAATTGCGACCTTCTTTTCCAGATTGCCGAGGAAGTCAAAGAGCGCTTTCCAAATGTTCTCGGCGGGCACGAACTCGCCAACATGTGGGTGTATCGTTACAGCAATCAAAGTGCGGGCGTCACGGCGCATACGGACGAGGGGGCGGTGACCTTCAATTTCTGGATCACGCCCGACGACGCCAACTTGGTGCCCGACCGCGGCGGCCTCATTATTTATGCCAAGGATCAACCCTATGGTTGGGACTGGGAGTATTTTAACGCCAATAAACACACCCCGGATGTTCGTCAGGAAATCGCCGATTTTCTTGCCGACGCCGAGACCGTCACAATACCCTATCGCGAGAATCGGGCGGTATTGTTTCATTCGAACTTATTTCACAAGTCAGACCAAATCCATTTTAAAGACGGCTTCGAGAATCGGAGAATGAACATCACCTTACTTTTTGGTAAGCGCCAAGGATGATACCAAGGTCCTGCGGTATGGTCGTCACTCCTGAAATGGGCATCGCCAAGCGGGTCGCCCACCGGGTGATTTTCATGGACCAGGGCCGGATCGAGGAGGATTGCTCGAAGGACAAATTTTTTAGTGGCGAGCATGGGGCCCGGGCACAGGTATTTCTCTCAAAAATTCTCACCCAATAAGGCGTAATACTTATGAATGACATCAAGTTTCGGCCTGATAAGCTGGGCGTGTTGGGCGGCATGGGCCCGTTGGCTACGGTTGACTTCCTGGGCAAGCTGATAGCGCTGACCCCGGCCAAGAACGACACCGATCATATCCCCGTCGTCGTTTCGTCCGAACCTCATATCCCGTCCCGCGGTTTGGCGGCACAGGATAAACAAGCACCATCGCCGCTGCCCGCGTTATTGGCGCGTCGGGATTTTCTTGTTGAGGCTGGGGCCCGAGCCATCTCCATGCCCTGCAATACCGCCCATTATTGGCATGGTGAAATGGCGGAAGGGTTAGACATTCCTTTTCTTCACATTGTTGACGCGGTGATCGGGGCGCTCATCAACGGTGACCATGGGGGTGCCAAAATCGGTTTGATCGGCACCAAGGCCACGGTCGAAGAGCGGCTTTACGAAGACCCGCTCAACGAACAAGGGTTTCGTTGTCTTGTCGCCGACGCTGCGATCACCGCCGATCTGGTCGTTCCCGGCATCGCCCTGGTCAAGGAATACCGTGCCAAGGAAGCCAAGCCGTTGTTGCGCCAAGCCGTCGAGGGGTTGTTGGACCGAGGCGCCGAGGTGGTAATTTTAGGCTGTACCGAATTGCCGGTCGGACTAGACATGGCCGATTCCTGGGTGGCTGAACGCTGCATTGATCCAACCGCAGCACTAGCTCAGGCCTGTGTCGATTGGGCAATGGCGGCCAGGCAAAAAGCCGGGGTAAACTAGGCGTTGAAATTGAGACCCCCATCCCGGCCTTCCCCCATCAAGGGGGAAGGGGAAAACGGCCCCCCCTCACCCCGAGGAGCGAGCCGCGCGACCGTCACCGCTCATGCCAATAATTATGTTTGATGTCCCCGGAACTCGTGGTGGTCGTTAGTCGCGAGGGAGCTTGACGACGATATGTTCGTGGTCGTCGGGAAACCTTCCTCGGCACGCTTGATAGCCGTTTCAAGGCGGCCGATAATTTCGGCCAACTCAGCGTCCGTGATAATCAAAGGCGGACACAAACGAATGTAGTTTTTTACGCAAATCAAAACCACGCCCTCAAGCAATGCGTTGTAGCGAATGCGCTCTGCCCTTTCGGCGTCAGGTTTACGGCTGTCCCTGTCGGTAACGATATCGAGCATGTGATACAGGCCCTTGCCGCGGACATCGCCGATACATTCATGGCGTTCCTTTAGGCCTTCGAGATCGCCGCGCATAACCTCGCCCAATCTGGCCGCGCGGCCGGCCAAGTTGTCTCGCAACACGACCTTGAGTTGCTTCAGGGCGACAGCGCTGAGTAGCGGATCCTGCGGATAAGTGCCCGACCAGGGCAGCCCATTTCTGCCGCTGACCCGCTCGGCGATCTCGGGCGTCGTAACGGCGCCGCAAATCGGCATACCGGCGGACATACCCTTGCCGAAGGTGACGATATCAGGGGTGACATCAAAGTGTTCAAAACCCCACATTTTTCCCGTGCGACCCGGCGCCAATTGGGCTTCATCGAAAATCAGTAAGGCGTCCCAGCGGTCAGCAATGTCGCGAAGGCCCTGGAGCCACCGTTTAGACGGCACGATCATGCCGCCGGCAACCATTATCGGTTCGACCATGATGCCGCCGACCTCCTGGGTGGTCGCATACTCGATCATCTCCTCGGAGAGTTGAAGGCTGATGCGATCCCATTCGTCTCTGTCATCGACCGGGGCGCGGTAATAGAACGGCGGAATGATGCAGTTCGAACGCGCCGGAACGCTCAACGGGCCAAGACCGCGCTTGCGCGCCCCTCCCACCGTCGTCATCGCTTCGGCGGCCAGCGAACCGCCATGCAGGCCGCGTACTACGGTGCAAATTTCGAACTTCCCGGCGATGCCCAGGGCCATGCGCATGGCGATTTCGTTGGCCTCGGACCCAGTCACCGCGAAGTTCACCAACTTGAGATCGCCGGGCAGCGTGCTGGCAATGAGTTCGGCGAATTCAATCGCCCACGGGTTCGAATACCAGGACGACTGATGGACAAACCGATCAGCCTGCTCCTTGATCTCCTCGGTCAACTCGGGATGACTGTGACCAAGCGGCAGAGACATCATGCCGGAACTCATATCGAAGTAGTCGTTGCCGTCCACGTCGGTGAGAATGACGCCTTTTCCCTTGTTGAATATTATCCGTGGCTCGTAGCGCCATCCCAGGACGGATGCCGCATCCCGCGCCATGAGGTCATGATGTTTATTTGAAAATGAAAATGACTTTTCCAATTGCTTGTCTCCTTAATGTCCGTCCGGGAAGTAATTGCAACACATGAGTCAGATGTGATTCAAGGGCCTTGCCACCCGTTGGAGAATAAGGCCGATGTAGACTCACCAAAACCAGGAGTAATAAAAAAAGGCCGGGAAAAACCCAGCCTCTTAAGTTGGTGCTCTTTAGCAGGAAGAATTTGAATTCACAAACTCTTACCTACGACTTTCAAAAAGCACGAAATGAGTAATATTGTATGTGACGGTCATCACATGCCCAAAAAACGGCAGTGTCAGAGTAAATCGGCTTGAGCCACTTGGCGAGGTTCTCTAGCTTTTCCGAATGAAAAATCCATTCCGTTATTTCAACAGTTCGCCCGAAATCATCCGGCTCGCGGTGATGATGTACATCCGGTATCCACTGTCGTTGCGGCAGGTCGAAGATCTGCTATCCGAACGCGGCATTGATATCTGCCATGAGACGGTACGGTTCTGGTGGAACCGGTTCGGTCCGCTGTTTGCAGCCGAGATCCGGAAGCGCCGGATTCATCATCATTCGCACTCGAACTGGCGCTGGCATCTGGACGAAGTGTTCGTGCGGATCAATGGAGAGACTCATTATCTCTGGCGTGCCGTTGATCATGAAGGCGAAGTACTCGAGGTTTTCGCAACGAAACGGCGGGATCGCAAGGCTGCGCTAAGGTTTATGAAACGCGCAATGAAACGCTATGGTCGGCCCCGGTCGATAGTGACAGACCGACTTAGATCATATCGGGCGGCGTTGAAAATTATCGGCAACGTCGACAATCAGACCTGCCAAAGGCGGCTCAACAATCGTGCCGAAAACTCACACCAGCCACTTCGGCGACGAGAACGAGCGATGATAAAGTTCAGGAGAGCGAAGACCATGCAGAAATTCGCCGCCGTCCACGCTTCAATCCACAACCACTTCAACCTCGAACGCCATCTAATACGTCGCGATAAATTCAAACATGAACGAGCCGCTGCCTTGGCAGAGTGGCGTCAGCTTGCAGCTTGAGACCCTCCAATTGTAGGTTTGACAGAGCCACGCTAGTTAGTCTGACAATGCCAGTTAGAGAGAAAACAGAGAAAGCTAGAGATAAAGGCCGAGCATGACCATTTTTCGCCGAGAACGGACTGCGAAACTAGCTCTAACTTATTGATTTTATACGGAGAAATAATGGTGCCCAGGGGCGGAATCGAACCACCGACACGAGGATTTTCAGTCCACTGCTCTACCAACTGAGCTACCTGGGCGTATCCCGGAAGGAACGACTG
>PTLL01000071.1 GCA_002938315.1 Alphaproteobacteria bacterium MarineAlpha3_Bin2
CGGAATGGGGAATTCGCCGAACCGCGGTGCATCGTATCCACCAAAGTTTCAGTGTCAACACGTAGATTTTGCCGGGGGATTTTGGTGGGCGGTGACGGGATCGAACCGCCGACCGTTCGGATGTAAACCGAATGCTCTTCCAGCTGAGCTAACCGCCCCCAAAAGGCACATTATTATAGCCTGGAAATGATACCGGCGGCGCCATAAAGACGCCGCCGGCACCAGATTAAGAATAGAAAACGTCTTAGTTGACGGCTGCCTTCAATGCCTTGCCCGATTTAAACTTCGGAACATTGGTGGCAGCAATGTCAATTTTTTCGCCGGTCCTTGGATTGCGGCCCGTGGTCGCTTTCCGATGGGAAACACTAAAGGTGCCGAAACCGACAAGACGGACTTCTCCGCCCCCTTGAAGTGCGGCAGTGATGGCGTCAACTGTACCGTCAATCGCTTTCGCGGCATCAGATTTGGATAAACCGGTGCTGCTTGCAACAGCGGCGACTAGATCATTTTTATTCAATGGAAAGGCCCCCTCTATATAAAAGTGTGGTTATGGAGGGTCGTCTAACCGGACATTCCCTTCATCGGCAATATCCGCGAAACCCTTGTGATGGCCTAAATTTTAAATGTTGTTAGTTGACGGCGTCAATCCGAGAACCCCAGTTTTCCACAGTTTTTTGCTGTTTTTTGGGGGTCGAATCCGGTTAGTCGTTGAAAACAGGAAGGATTTTTTCTCTTCCAAAAACCGGAAATAAAATTTTGGCGTTGAATAAATGGCCGGAAAACAAGGTTTCCGGTGAATCGGTGACTGATTCTACCAATAAGGATTCGCACGCGAACCACTCATCCGGCATCGCCGAATGCGGAAACAACGGCTATCGTTGCTTAGTGTTTGACGATGCCGGGTGTATCGTCGTCGGCTTCGCCAGAAAGCCGGCTGGCCTCCAGTTCTGCGTCTTCATCCCATTCCTGTGGCGTCAACGGAGCATCCAAGGCATGCCCCAAGACTTCATCGACCATCGTCACTGGAACAATTTCCAGTCCCCGTTTCACATTGTCGGGGATTTCAGCCAAGTCTTTTTCATTATCCTTGGGAATCAAGACAGTCGTGATGCCGCCCCTGAGAGCCGCCAACAGCTTTTCCTTCAGGCCGCCGATAGGAAGCACGCGACCGCGCAACGTCACTTCGCCGGTCATGGCGACTGATTTCTTTACCTTGATGCCGGTTAACACGGAAACGATTGAGGTCACCATAGCGACGCCAGCGGACGGTCCGTCCTTGGGGGTTGCCCCTTCGGGCACGTGGACATGGATATCCTTTTTCGTAAACTTCGTCGGGTGGATGCCGAACAACGATGCCCTGGACTGAACGAAAGACCTTGCCGCCTGAATGGATTCGGTCATGACCTCGCCTAACTTGCCGGTGATTGTCATCTTGCCCTTGCCGGGAACCATAACGGCTTCGATAGAAAGCAGCTCACCACCGACCTCGGTCCAGGCCAGCCCCGTGGTGACGCCGACTAAATCGTCAGATTCAATTTCGCCGAAGCGGAATTTGTGAATGCCGGCCCATTTTCCTAGGTTGCGCCGGGTCACGAAAATGGTCTTGCCCTTTTTCTTGCTGACCAGGATGTCCTTAATCGCCTTGCGCGCAAGATTGGCGAGCTCGCGTTCCAGGTTTCGGACCCCGGTTTCACGCGTATAAAAGCGAACCAAATCCCGAAGGCCGGTATCGGAAATAGCCCATTCCCCCTTCTTTAAACCGTGCTTTTCGACTTGTTTGGGGATCAGGTGGCGTTTGGCGATTTCAACCTTTTCATCCTCGGTGTAACCGGAAAGGCGGATGATCTCCATCCTGTCCAGCAACGCGGGTGGCATGTTGAGGGTATTGGCGGTGGTCACGAAGAAGACGTCCGACAAATCGTAATCAACCTCGAGATAATGGTCGTTGAAGGCTTTGTTCTGTTCGGGATCCAAGACCTCAAGCAGCGCCGAAGCCGGGTCGCCGCGCCAGTCCTGCCCCATCTTGTCAACCTCGTCCAACAGGAACAACGGGTTAGACGACTTGGCCTTTTTCATGCCCTGGACGACCTTGCCCGGCATCGAGCCGATATAGGTTCGCCGATGGCCGCGAATTTCCGATTCATCGCGAACGCCACCTAGGGACATGCGAACGAAATTGCGGCCCGTTGCCCGGCCAATGGATTGGCCCAGGGAGGTTTTGCCGACACCGGGAGGGCCGACCAAACAAAGAATGGGGCCGGAAACTGTGTTTGTACGCTGCTGAACGGCAAGATATTCGACGATCCGTTCCTTGACCTTTTTAAGGCCGTAGTGATCGGCGTTGAGGATATTTTCGGCCTTGGTGATGTCATTTTTGATGCGGGTTCGTTTTTTCCACGGAATAGACACCATCCAATCCAGATAATTGCGAACGACCGTGGCCTCAGCCGACATCGGCGACATCGACTTAAGCTTCTTCAATTCGCCCAAGGCCTTTTCCCGGGCTTCCTTGGTGAATTTGGTCTTGGCTATCTTTTCTTCGATTTCGCTGGTTTCGTCGCGACCGTCATCGGTTTCTCCCAATTCCTTCTGAATGGCCTTGAGCTGCTCATTCAAATAGTACTCGCGCTGGGTTTTCTCCATCTGCCGCTTTACCCGGCTGCGGATTTTCTTTTCGACCTGAAGGACGCCGATCTCAGCCTCCATATAGGTGTACACCTGTTCAAGTCTTTCCGTGATTCCTTCTGATTCCAGAAGCTCCTGTTTTTCGGAAATCTTCAAGGCCAGATGGGACGCTACCGTATCGGCAAGCTTGCCGGGGTCCTCGATCTGGTTGATGGAGACCAAAACTTCGGGCGGGATTTTCTTATTGAGCTTTATATATTGCTCGAACTGGGAGACGACCGTGCGCGAAAGCGCCTCCATGTCTTCAGGCGTCCCCTCGTCCTCGGGGATTAGTTCGGCCTCGACTAGAATGAAATCCTGGTTGTCTTCGTAGCGACGGACTTTCGCCCGGCGAACGCCTTCCACCAGAACCTTCACCGTGCCGTCGGGCAGCTTCAATAACTGCAGGACGGTGGAAACCGTGCCGACTTTATATATGTCATCCGCGGTGGGGTCGTCCTGGGCGGCATTTTTCTGCGCCACCAGCAGGATCTGCTTGTCGTCCTTCATGACATCTTCAAGGGCAAGGACGGATTTGTCCCGGCCTACAAACAACGGCACGATCATGTGTGGAAAGACAACAATGTCACGGAGCGGAAGAACGGGATATGTGTCGACTTGATTGGTCACTAATTATCCACCTTTTAAATAAAGGATTGGGGTGCGTTCCCTAATGGGAGTTCCTTAACAGTATGGCTCCAGCCGGGGCGGCAAAATCATAGGGTCATAGTTGGTTTAATTGAACGTGTTTTCAAGTCCGCCGGATAAAACAGGAGGGTGCCATCGGCAGGTATTTATCGAAACTCTTATCAGGCACTGCTTTCGACGTCTTTTTGCCGTTCTGAATAGATGTAAAGGGGCTTGGCGAAATCCTCGGCGACCTCGCGGCTGATGACAACTTCCTCGACTCCTTCCAATCCCGGCAGTTCATACATAGTGTCCAGGAGGATGTTTTCCATGATCGAACGCAACCCTCTGGCGCCTGTCTTGCGTTCGACGGCGGCATGGGCAATGGAAACAAGAGCATCTTCGGCGAAGGTCAGGTTGACGTTTTCCATCTCAAACAGGCGTTGATACTGCTTGACCAAGGCATTCTTCGGCTGGGTGAGGATTTCCACCAGCGAATTTTCGTCCAAATCCTCCAATGTGGCCAGAACCGGCAGGCGACCGACGAATTCGGGAATAAGACCAAATTTAAGCAGGTCTTCGGGTTCCACGTCATGCAGGATTTCGCCGGTGCCGCGGTCGTCGGCAGAGCGGACATCGGCGCCGAAGCCAATAGTCGTACCCTTGCCGCGGGTAGAGATGATTTTATCCAAACCGGAAAAGGCGCCACCGCAAATGAATAGGATATTGGTAGTATCGACCTGCAGGAATTCTTGTTGGGGATGTTTGCGCCCACCCTGCGGGGGAACGCTGGCGACGGTGCCCTCCATAATCTTCAAAAGCGCCTGTTGGACACCTTCCCCGGAAACATCACGGGTGATCGATGGATTGTCGGATTTGCGGGAAATCTTATCGACCTCATCAATGTAGACGATGCCCCGCTGCGCGCGCTCAACATTATAATCGGCAGATTGCAACAATTTCAGGATGATATTTTCAACATCTTCGCCAACATAGCCAGCCTCAGTCAGGGTCGTCGCGTCGGCCATGGTGAACGGCACGTCGAGAATGCGAGCCAAGGTTTGCGCCAAAAGGGTCTTGCCGCAACCGGTCGGGCCTAACAGCATAATGTTGGATTTTGACAGTTCGACGTCATTGTTCTTGGAAATATGATTGAGGCGCTTGTAATGATTGTGAACCGCAACTGATAGAACCCGCTTGGCGTGGTTCTGGCCGATCACATAATCATTGAGAACGTCACAAATATCGCTGGGTATGGGAACACCGTCACCGGATTTCACAAGATCGGTTTTGTGCTCCTCGCGGATAATGTCCATGCACAACTCAACGCATTCATCGCAGATGAATACGGTTGGGCCCGCAATAAGCTTACGGACCTCATGCTGACTTTTTCCGCAAAAAGAGCAATAGAGGGTATTTTTTGATTCGCCGCCGGTGGATTTGGTCATAGACACTCCGCTCGCTAAGCTGGCCCCTACCCTGTTCTCTATATTTTACCCATTTGGCGTCCGCGCATACAACACACAAAAAACAAATGGTTAGAGTATGTTAGGGAGTCTCCGGTGTAATTATTTGGCCAAATCCCGACTTATTTTTACGTATCAAGCGGGCTTTCAAGGTCATCATTACCCTACACAATGCCCAGAAAATTGTTGCCTATTCCTTAATCCTCGTCCGATTCCCTGGCTTCATCCTTGTTATCGTCGTCGTCAGTATCCTCGGAAGGTCGGGAGGTGACCACTTCATCAATGATCCCGAATTTAACCGATTCCTCCGGACTCATGAAATTATCCCGTTCAACGGCATCTTCAATGACCGATAGCTTCTGGCCGGTATTTTCGACGTAAATATTATTGAGCCGTTCTCGCAGCAACAGAATCTCTTTGGCCTGAATTTCGATATCCGTGGCCTGTCCCTGAGCACCGCCGGACGGCTGGTGCATCATGATACGGGAATGGGGCAGTGAATATCGCTTGCCTTTGGCGCCACTGCATAAAAGCAACGAGCCCATGGACGCCGCTTGGCCGATGCAGACCGTGGAAACGTCGGGGCGGATATAGCGCATGGTGTCGTAAATCGCCAAACCGGAGGTGACGATCCCGCCCGGTGAATTGATATAAAACGCGATATCTTTGGTTGGGTTTTCTGATTCCAAATACAGCATTTGTGCGCAAACCAGGCTGGCGACCCCATCATCAACGCCGCCGGTCAAAAAGATGATTCGTTCTTTCAACAGCCGGGAATAAATGTCGTAGGCGCGTTCGCCCCGGTTGGTGGTCTCAACAACCATGGGGACCAGGTTGTTCATATATGTCTCATGTGGATCATTCATCTGATTGACTTTCTTATTACTTCTTGGCTGCCTTCTTGGCCGGTTTTTTCGCTGATTTTTTCGCCGGTTTCTTATCGGATTTAGCCTTGCCCTTGGCTTTCAGCTTGCCGTCATCATCGGTATCCATGGCTTTGATCAAATCATCCATGGTGGCCTTTTTATCGGTCACCGTTGCCTGCTCAAGAATGAAATCAACAACCTTTTCTTCATATATGGGGGCACTGAGTTGTTCCATGGCTTCTGGGGTATTGCGGTAATGCTCCATGATTTCCTGTTCGCGACCAGGGTGGCGACGGGCCTCTTCCATCAGTTGACGATTAACGTCCTCCTGATTGATCTGAACATCATTGCTGCGCCCGACCTCCGCCATCAGCAACCCAAGCCGGACGCGCCGTTCGGCAATTTCCCGAAACTCTTTTTCCCCCTCAACATCGGGTTTTTGGTCCTTCGGGGTAGCGGTTTCTACGTCGTCCCCGGCTTTGTTTTGCTCCTCTTGATACTGGGTCCAGATCGCTTCGAATTCCCGTTCCAATAGTTTTTTTGGAACCTTGAAATCATGGGCATCGGCAAGCTTGTCAAGAAGCTCACGCTTGAGGGTCATGCGCGACATGGTAAGGAACTCTCGCTCTTGTTCTTCCTTAATGGACTCCCGCAAGGCGTCAAGGTTTTCACCACCCAGCTTTTTGGCCAATTCGTCGTCGATGGCAGCAGGGGCCACGGCTTTTATTTCGTGAACGGTGACGTCGAAAACAGCATCCTTGCCGGACAATTCGGCAGCGCCGTAGTTCTCAGGGAACTTCACCTTGACCTCAGTCTTGGCGCCGACTTTGATGCCGGTCAGTTGTTCTTCGAAGCCCGGTATAAATGTTCCAGAACCCAAGGTCAGTTCATAGTTCTCGGCCTTGCCGCCGGCAAACTCAACGCCATCGACCCGGCCCAGGAAATCAATCACCAGTACGTCGCCATCCTTACTTTTCCGATCTTCCTTAATCGGCTCGGATTCGCCGTGGGTTTTCGCCAGGGTCTCAAGAACGCTATCAATTTCGCCCTTCTTCGTGTTTGGAACAAGGCGTTCGAGTTTGATGGTGGAAAAATCGATAGGCTTGATTTTAGGCAGAACCTCAACCGCAATGGTGTATTCCAGGTCCTTGCCGTCTTCGAATTCGGTGATTTCGATTTCCGGCTGCATGGCTGGCCTCAGGCCTTTTTCAGCCAGGGCCTGTTGCGATGAATCGTTGACCGCGCGTTCAAGCACTTCGCCCATCACTGAAGGTCCGTATTTTTTGCGCAACACGGACACCGGAACCTTGCCTGGGCGAAATCCGGGCATGTTGGCGGTTTGCGCCAGTTCCTTAAGTCGGTGGCTGATTTTTTCTTCTATTTCTGCGGCCGGTAGCGCGATTTTAAATTCACGGCTAAGGCCTTCGGATTTAGTTTCGGTAACCTGCATTAAAATCTCGATTTCAGTGAGCGAATAAACAAATTGGTACGGGCGGAGGGACTCGAACCCCCACGACTTTCGTCACAGACACCTAAAGCCTGCGTGTCTACCAATTCCACCACGCCCGCGGAGACTTGATAAACAGGGGTCCACCAGCCCTGAAGGTCGCAAATCTAACCAATGAATAACGGTTGTCAATGCATCTCCCATCGACGTCTATTAGCCCTTCAAAAAGCCACGAACGGCTGACGACGCCTTGATCTTTCCGCTTGAGGTATAGGTTTCGTGGTTGTCCTCGACCCGGCCCAGATCATAAAGGTAATTGATCATTATGCTGGCGGAATTCCTGACCCCACGAGCGGACAGGTCAGCCCGCCAATTCAGTTTTTCCATGTTGGCACCGTTGGTCAGATGAAAATGGGCGACCGGGTCCAACGCCCGTTTGTTGAGTCCCTTTTCCTTGATCAAATAGCGGGCACAAAGCCGCATCAAAGGTGCCCGGAGGGCCTCCGACATGGTCGAATCACTCGGCCATTCAGGGTTTTCCAGTAGCGTTTTAAAGGTTCCCTTGGCCCCAGCTGAGCGACCGACCGCGGCGCTGAGTGCCTTGCGTTCGCCGGGGGTGAGCAAATCGGGATCACCGTGGGCCAGGGTGTTATTCAGCCATCTCATGAAACCGGGAACCGGCGATAGGGTAGCGAACCTTTTAAGGCCCTTGAATTCAGCGCTCAGGTTTTCGGCGACCCGCTTAATCAGAAAATTGCCGAAACTGATTCCGGCCAGTCCCTTTTGGGCATTGGAGATCGAATAAAAAATGGCGGTATCAACGGACTGGGGATCCAATACCGGCATGGATTCGTCTAGTAACGACTGAATATTATCAGCAAGCCCGTGGACCAGGGCGACTTCAACGAAAATCAATGGCTCATCGGGCATTCGGGGATGAAAGTAGGCAAAACAACGACGATCTGATTCGAGTCGGTTTTTCAGGTCATCCCAGCCGTCAATGGTGTGCACGGCTTCATAGGCGATCAATTTCTCCAACAAAGCGGCGGACGCATTGTCCCAGGTAATACGGCGCAACTCTAAAAAGTCGACATCGAACCAGGTGCTCAGCAGAGATTTTAATTCCTGCTCCAAACCTTGCAGGGACGGGTCCTCGGAATTCATGGCCAGCAATTCGGCCCGCATATCGACTAGAAATTTGACCCCGTCAGGAAGCGCGTTGAATTGGGTCAGCAATTTTATCCGCGGGGCTTCCAGGGACTTTTTCAAAACCGCCTGGGCTAGGCATCGGGCATCCCTGCCCTCGGCCATGTTATATTCTTCGATCGCCGCATCGACAGGCGCCCCATCTATGTCGAAGTCATTGGCAAGAAGTGACAAAAAGCGTTCCCGCCCGGTATTGTCGAGTGCAAGATACACGTGGCCCAACGCCGCCGCGCGGCCCCGCGCCGAGACTTCTCCGCCCCGGGTTTCAAGACAGGCCCGCATTTGTTCCTTGAGGGTTTGAATATCGCCATCCGGAAGGTCCGGGCGGGCACCGGCCGCCGTCGCGTCATAAGACGCGTCGGCAATTCCCCGCCAGGCGCCTTTTAAATTTTTAAGCGTCCGGTCAAAGATGCCGGTCCGGTTTTTTTCGGGCTCCGGGATCGGTTTTTCTATTTGGTTTTGATTCTTCATTCCTCAAAGATCAGTCAATGAAGCTTCTATTTCAAGTCTTGAGGCCGGTTTCTTTTAAAGTTTGCAATACGCCTGGCAACGCAGCGGGTAAATCTTCGGCAATCAGACCAGGTCCAATTTGTTCGGCGGCGCGGCCATGCAACCAGGAAGCCGCCGAAGCAGCATTAAAGGAATCCAGTCCCTGGCTCATCAACCCCAAGGCCATACCCGCAAGAACATCACCGGTTCCGGCGGTGGCCAGATCAGGTGTGCCCGTGGCATTGATGACGGCATCAGCAGTTTCCTGTCCATTGGCGGCGGCGATGACCGTGTCTGCGCCTTTAAGCAAAACCACCGCGCCGGACAACCGTGCCGCCGCCCGCACGCGTGAAACTTTATCGCCCGACAAGGAAAATAGCCGTTTGAATTCCCCCTCATGAGGTGTCAGCAGGCATGGCCCGGAGATGGCCTTGAATAATTGATTCGGGTCTTCGGCGAAAGCGCTCAGCCCGTCGGCGTCAATGACCGTCGGCTTCCCTGTTTCCAAGGCTGCCAGAACCAGTTCGCGGGTGACCTCAGAGACTCCCAGGCCCGGCCCGGCAAGGATGCAATTCTTTTTGGGGTCAGCCAAAAGTTTGCGGAAACCGGCACTGTCCTCGACCGCCTTAACCAAGGTGCCCGGTTCTTCCCGGGCATAGACGGCAAAGGCCTCTGGCGGCGAAGCAATGCTTACAAGCCCCGCCCCCATCCTTCTGGCCCCCATCACCGCCAGCCTGGCGGCGCCGGTCATTTCGGCGCCGCCGGCGATGACGGCGTGACCGCGGCTGTATTTATGATCTTCGGCATCAGGCCAGGGAAATCCGCTTTGCCATAAATCAGGGCCATTGAGACGGGTGGCGGGGTTAATGTCGTCGAGGACAGTCCTGGGAATGCCAATGTCGGCGACAATCAAATCACCGCACCGGCGCCGTCCGGGCATCAAGTAATGACCGGGTTTGGCCCGGAAGAAGGTCACCGTTACGGAAGCCTGAGCCGCGCCCCCCTCCCCACCCAGGATTTCGCCGCTGTCACCATGAACCCCGCTTGGAATATCAACAGCAAGGCAATCAAGTCCTTCGTCGTTGATTCGTTTTACGCAGGTGAGAGCCGGGCCGTCCAGGGGCCGCGTCAATCCGGCGCCGAATAAGCCATCAACAACCAATGGGTGGCCTTCCAGGTACGCTGGTGAAAGCTCTTCAATCTCACCATCCCAGGCTGTGGCATTTACGGCGGCATCACCTTTTAGATTTTCTTTTTTGCCCAGTAAGGCCAGCCGTACCGGCCACCCGTCCGCGGCCAGAAGACGTGCAGCAACAAAACCATCACCGCCGTTGTTACCAGGACCCGCAAGCACGGCAACCGGGCGCGATGGCCAACGATTTTGGATTTCGGCGGTGATGGCGGCACCCGCCGCCTCCATTAGATCAAGAGACGGAACGCTCGCGGCGGCCAAGGCGTCCGCCTTGTACATTTCATCTACGCTAAGAAGGATGTTGTCAAACATGGGTAATTATACGGGCTAATTGGGCCTGCGCTCTTTCGATTTTTTTGGATGGGGTGATTGATTGATGCTCACTCAAACTAAATGGTATGTTAGCGACGAGTAAAAGGCCCTTTTCACAATTAGTTTATTGAGGAATCTTGGGTTTGAAACCGCGCCTTCGCTATCTATTGGCTATTGCTTTTGTCTCCATCGCGACAGTGCCTTTGCTACTCCTAGGTGTCTGGGTAGAAGGGACGGCGATGCAGAAAGAAGTGGCCGCTGTATCGGAAAAGCAATTGCTTTTGGCCGAAAATATTACCACGGCCTTGGACCGGTATGCCCATGATGTTGAGTCTTCGTTTGTCTTTTTTCCGAACCCCTTCTCCCCCTGATCACCCGGTGTTAATGCCCCGATGGTCATTTAGTGGTGGAACAGTAGTACAATGCTACGAAAATGGATGTCATCTGGGGAGTGTCTATTAACACCCATTCATATCGCGTTCACACAATTAACTTGTTTTCCTTCCCATAAACCTTCCCCTTAGGGTAATGTTAAAGGGAAGGAAATGTGGATTTTAACAGGGTAGGGGGAGTTTAAAAAATGAAGATCGCAACAGCCGGAAAGGGTGGATCCGGAAAAACAACCATCGCCGGGACACTTTCTCGCATTTTGGCCCGCAAGCAAGGCAAAATTCTTGCCATCGATGGGGACCCAAACCCAAACCTTGCCTTCGCCTTGGGCATTCCCACGGCAGCCTCGAACACTATCCCTTCCATACCGTCGAGCCTCATGCAGGTAGTCGAGGACCCGGATGGGGGAAAGCGACTTGTAATGTCCATTAGCCAGGAAGAACTGATTTCCAACTATGCGGCTGGCGCGCCGGATGGCATTGATTTGATCGTCATGGGCCAACCCGCCCATGGTAGCGCCGGTAGTGGTTGCATGTGCGCCTCGCACCGCGCGGTGCGCGGACTTATCGGTGAGATGAGCGGATACGGTGAGCACACGGTCACCGACATGGAGGCGGGGCTGGAACACCTTAAGCGTGGCACCGTGCGCAATGTGGACGTCATGCTTGTCGTGACCGAGCCCTATTATCGATCGCTTGAAGCAGCGGAGAGGACCATCTCACTGGGCCGAGAGCTTGAAATTCCGCATGTATATGTTGTGTCTAACAAGGTCAAAAACAAATCCGACCAGGCGGCGATCGAGAGTTTTTGTTCTCGCCATAATCTTTCCATTTTAGGCATGGTCCCCCATGACGAGACATTCATCGAGGCCGAGCGCAACGAACGATCTCCGATCGATTTCGCCCCAGATTCTCCGGGGGTGCAGGCCATCTCTGAGATAGCGAGCAAGTTGATCGCTCTCGACTCTCCGCAAACGCGGCAGAAAGACGAGAGTCTCGGCGTACAGCCGTGACGCCGGTTGAATAATTAGGCCCGGTCCATTCCGGATTGAGACTCTTGGATGGGCATTCCGCCGAGGGCTTGATTTAAGTAAATCACTTAAAAAAAGGGAGCGTAAGGATGAGAATTCCCAAAATAAACTGAGCTACTCCCCATTCGTTGGACAGATTCAGCGGTAATTTAAGCTATAGTCCGGGTCT
>PTLL01000072.1 GCA_002938315.1 Alphaproteobacteria bacterium MarineAlpha3_Bin2
ATGGATTATTTGTTACGGTATCGACACATTCGGACATATCTTGAAACCCACAAGTAAGGTGTTTTCTGAGAATATCATCGCCGACAGACAGAAGCGAAGCGATGTACAGCAAACAAAGTGAAAAAAGCTTCTGCTCACTTTGATTAAATTAGGAAGGACTTCAAAATGTTGAACTCACGTAAATTAGTAATCGCAGCTTCGATCTTCGCCGCAACCGATTTCCTTGTGTCCGGTGAACGCGCCGAAGCTATTACCGGTAACGCCAGCGCCCAGATCGCGATCCCAGTGACCATCGCTGAGACCACCGCTTTGGACCACGGCACCGTCACTGCTTCCGGCTCCTTGGGCACCGTCACCATTTCCACGGCCGGCGTTCGTGGCGTCACCGGCGGTGTCGGGGCTTTGGGCGGCCCCCCCCCCAGGGCATCTTCTCGGTTACCGGTGAAGCCGCCAACGCGTTTACCACCACCATGGACGCGACCAGCACGCTGTCCGGACCCGGCGCCGATATGACCGCCACCCTCGGCAACGACGCGCAAGCCAAAGTTCGAGGAGCGCCGATGACCACACCAAGGACCAAGCCGTCACCAATACTTCTAGGTCGGAAGATCATGTGCCTTTAAGGTTTGTTCACGGAAGGTGCATCGATTGCCTGTTGGCTGACTAGCCCCGTTTTCGGGTCGCGCCTAAGTCGCCAAGTGATCCCTTCCGTGCTGATAGAAAGTGAAACAGGAACGTCCGGCCAAGGTTCCAAAGTCAGCATATCGGGCCGACCGCTCAAGGAAATCCCCCGTACGATCACTTCGTCATCGAGCCGTATACCTGACCACAATAGCGTGACATCGGGCAGGTAGGCGGTAAGATTTAGCGGCGCACCTTGTTCCAGAAAATGACGGAAGGCCAGCATTTCACCATACACCTCCTGGGCATCTTCGACCTCTGCTATGGCTATCTCCGCATTGCCCGGCGTGGTGCTATTGAAAACCTGCATTCCGTCAATACCGCGCAGCCACAGATGGCGCAAAGCCTCCCGATAGCGCTCTCTGCTCATTATCGGGTGTTGACCTTTGCCCAGCCTGATTCGCACGAAGTTGATGTTCAAGGTGGTATCACCGCGCCTGATGTCCAGTTTGGCGCTGCTGCCTGGCCGCCCTCTAACCTGATTGATGGCGGCGTTTAGCGTAAGGCCGGAAAGTTGTTTTCCATCCACGGCGGTGATCCAGTCACCGGGGTGAAGACCGGCCTGCGCTGCCGGACTATCCGGATGGATCGCAATAATTGACAAGCCGGTTTTGTTTGCTTTCACTTCGACCCCTAACCCGCCGGCCTTACTTTCCGGAAGTTGTGTCAGTGGAACCCAACGGCTAACCCATGGCACAGCATTGAGATGGGGGGCGCTTTCCATCCGGTTGGCGGCATCCGCGGTGACTTGGCCAAGAAGCTGCGCCATATAGCGTCGATCCACCTCATCCCGGGTCAGCTCAATGGTGCCGCCATTGTGCCAAAATCCGGTATCGGTCCCATACGCAACAGGGGTGGTGGCGGTGAAAAGCCCTGGATCGGTAGGCGGCAGATAGCCGCCGATCATGCCCGGAACCGGTCTTTTGGAAGTGGATAGCACGGTCATCCAATTGCTTACTGAGGCCCCAGGGAAAATCTCCCGCACCGGCCCAGCAACATAGGCGGACATAAGCGCGGCCCACAATTGTCTTCGCCAGCGGGCGAAGGCCGCTGGTGAGGCAAGAACGTTGTTGGGTATATGGCGTCGCGCCGCTGGGTCATCGCGAACCGCCAAATAATTCAGATTGAGTGGATCGACTTCGTAATCCAGCCACACGGCGTCTACTTTCACCCCAGCATCTCGAAACCCGAGAAGGGTGTCCCGCATTTTACTTCCAGCAGTTTTCCATGCCGAAATATCCGCGGGCGCCACCACCTTCGGATTGCCATACCCCCAAGCTCCGCTCTTCCCGGCCATGAGAATAACCGGCCCCCCCGCCGCCTGGATGGCGCGGGCGGACGGGATCATTGACGTATCGGGACGCAGATGAGGAACAATACCGCGGGCCACCAAAGCCTTCACTGAATCTTCGGGTAATGGTAAAAAGCCAGGTCCTTGCCATAAGATCAATGGCCATCGGTTCCCCCGGTCATGCGCCAGGGGTGAAAGACGTTCGAGGAGAACGGTAAGCCAATCAACTTGTACTGGCTGTTCCGCCATTGGTGGCGCTTGCACGGGAGGGCTTGCCGCACAGACAAAAAGCATGAGGGATAGAGTCAGTGGTAGCGATTTCATCATTTTCAAAATCTACGAGACTTTAAGTCGGCGAATATAGGACGATAGTGTCTAGGGTGAGGTTAGGGCAATACTGCGGTATTACACCGGACTAGAGGGCCCCGTAAGCTTGACGTGCCACCGTCGTTTCTTAAGAGAAAAAACCTCACTTCAAATCGTCGCAATGTCCGCTAAGGGTCAAAAGCAGACTCTTTGCACTTCCCCTTAAAATGTCCGCTTTCGGGGATAAAGCGGACGTCTAGGTAAGGCTCCCAAAGACCTGCCATATGTTCTGCTTCCTCTCTCCCCCCCTTGACATGCTTTCCTCACCTACTAATGTACTATTCCTGTTCTTTTAAATTGTGAATAGGAATATGACGCACGCGCGCGGGTTTTGGCCTAGGAAAAGACGGGTCAAATAGGGTTACGCGGCCCTTCGCCGTGCCCGGAAAATAGCGGTGGAAGCGGTGCAGACGCACATTGTAGAGACTTGTAGAGGAATGCAGATAATTGCAGATATTTGTATGGGATTTGCCATAATACCGTCGGGCCTAGGACTCCGGCGCCAAAGGCAGATTGACCAATAGGTTCTGCGGCTTTAGGCGGACCTTTTTGCCTTCTGTCATCGACAGCCCCAGATAGACCGGCCGGCCGGCAATATCGGACCGCATCAGGCTGGCGTCTTCGAATTCGAGCCGGAACAGGCTGAGCACGCGCAGCATTCTGTCCTCGTCGACCTCGTTGTCTTCATACAGGTCATTTAGCAGCGATGACGCCTCGCTATCGAGGCCGACATGCCAAACCCAATGTTCGTCGTCGATTTTCTGCACCGGCTGAATATTTACCTTGGCCTCGATAAAATGCGCGATCCAGGCTTCCAGCACGCGGGACAGCGCATCCAAACCCGGCCGCGCAAAGGTCAGGTCCAACACGGTGTCGAAGCGTTCATTTCGGTCCCAATAGGTATCGGCGGTTTCCGGCTGCAACACATCCAGGTCGACCTGCTTTGGTTTGATGCCGCTTTCGCTGACCAATTGGCCGAGACTGCCCATGCCCGCCGTCGTCGCCAGCATTTCGATGATTTCCGTATCCCCCAACAGGATGCCGCCCTCGGCGACGGTGGCGGTCTGTTCCCGGAAAAAAAGCTCGCCGGCGCGCGCCTGAAACGGGTCGGTGACGTCATCTAAGATATTGCGGACAATAACGTGGGCCATCTGGTCGATGAATAACCTCGGCAGGGTCACGTCACCGCCCTGGAACAGGCCCAGGTAACAGCCTTCTACGGTGCCGGCGGTTAATAGCCGGTCGCGGAAGCCAAGCAGGACACCGTAGTTTTCCCGCGCGTCGGCATCGGCGAGCGCCGCCAATTCGTCAGCGCCGACGGCGCGGGTGGGGTCGTCCAACAGGCTGGCGTGGAGTGCGCGTTCGGCGTCACAGGATTCTGCCACCGGCGCCAATTCGGGACGGCCCAGATAAGCGGCGAGAAACCCGTTTGTGACAACAAGCCGGCCTGCGTCATCCCTCTCCAGAAGCTGGAAACCGGAATTGGGCCACAATTCGGGCCGGATCATCCCGTCGTTGGTCAGGTTAGCCATTATAAGAATGCCGTCGGGTTATTTATTGTGGCCGCTGATGTTAGCATGCAGGGTCCTGGTCTCCTCGAACTGGCGTTTTTGATCGTCCGACGCCAGCGCCTGGTGCTGGTCCTTCCAATCGTCATAGGGCATGCCGTAGACGATCTCGCGCGCCTCGTCATAGGTCATCTCTAGACCCTTTTCCTCGGCCGCCCCCCGATACCATTTCGACAGGCAATTCCGGCAAAACCCGGCCAGGTTCATGATGTCGATGTTTTGTACGTCGGTGCGTTTTTGCAAATGCCCAACCAAACCGCGAAAGGCGGCGGCCTCCAACTCGGTGCGCGTTTGATCATCCATGGTGAAACCTCTCCTGTGGGTTTTTTGTACCTTGAGAAATATATAGGCGGCGGAGAGAAAAAAACCAAGGCGCCTGACGCCGCCAAAGAAACGCTGGGGCTAGACCGCCCGCCAGCCGATGTCGGTGCGGCAGAACCCTTGTGGCCAATCAATCAAGTCGACCGCCTGATAGGCGCGCTTTTGCGCCGCCTTGACCGTCTTGCCGAGCGCCGTGACGTTCAACACCCGACCGCCGTTGGCAAGAATACTACCATCTTTTTCGGTGGTGCCGGCGTGAAAGACGACCACATCCTTAAGCTTTCCCGCCGCCTCAAGGCCCTTGATCTCGGAGCCCTTCCCATAGGCGCCGGGGTAGCCCTCGGTCGCCATAACCACGGTCAAGGCGGCGTTTTCGTGCCATTCCAGCTTGATCTTATCCAAGCGGCCTTCGGCACAGGCGAGAAGCATCTCCAGCGCGTCGGACTTGAGGCGCATCATCATCGGTTGGCATTCCGGGTCGCCAAAACGAACATTGTATTCGATGAGTTGCGGGCCTTTTTTGGTAAACATCAGGCCGGCGTACAGCACCCCCTTGTAGGGGCGACCGTCGGCGGCGGCGCCACGAATGGTCGGGTTGATGATTTCATCCATAATCCGGGCCGACATTTCCTCGGTGATGATGGCGGCCGGCGAATAGGCCCCCATGCCACCGGTGTTGGGGCCTTTATCGCTATCAAAGACGGCCTTGTGGTCCTGGGCGGCGACCAACGGCAACGCCGTCTTGCCGTCGACCAGAGCGAAGAAGCTGGCCTCCTCGCCGACCATCATTTCTTCGATCACGACTTCGGCGCCGGCGTCACCGAAGGCGGCTTCGGTCATGATGTGGTCGATGGCGGCATAGGCCTCGTTCTCGTTGCGGCACAAGATCACGCCCTTGCCCGCCGCCAGGCCGTCGGCTTTGATGACGATGGGGGCGCCTTTGACGCGGATGTATTCTTTGGCCGCATCGGGTTCGTCAAATCGGGCGTATTCGGCGGTGGGAATGAGATATTTGGCGCACAGATCCTTGGTTAGGCCTTTGGACCCTTCATATTCCGCCGCCCTGGCCGATGGCCCGAAGGCCTTAACGCCAACCGCATCCAGCCGGTCGACAAGGCCCGCCACCAGCGGCCCTTCCGGCCCGACGACGACAAAATCAATGGCATTGGCGGCTACGAAATCCAGGATTCCGTCCAAATCGTCGACGGGGATAGGAACGGAGATGGCGACTTGATCGATGCCGGCATTGCCCGGGGCGCAAAACAACTCATCGCATTTGGGCGATTTGGCTATCGCCCAACACAGCGAATGCTCGCGGCCTCCCGAACCGATCACCAAAACCTTCATAAAGCCTATTTCCCGAGTTTTGTGATGGCTGACTGGTTTCAGAACTCACTTCTATCATACATACTGTAATCATGATTAAGCGTCCATCCAGCATTAAGGAAGAAACCGCATTCGACCTTGACGGGGATCATGGACCGGCGGTCCTGACGGTGACCGAAATTTCGGCACTGATGAAACGCATCGTCGAGGAAGAATTCGGCCGGGTGCGGGTTCAGGGTGAGATATCCGGCTTCAAGCGGGCCGCCTCCGGGCACCTGTATTTCAAACTCAAGGATGACAAGGCGGTTCTGGACGGGATCTGTTGGCGCGGCACCGCAGAACGCCTAGGTGTCAGCCCCGAAGACGGCATGGAGGTGGTGGTGGCGGGACGGCTGACGACCTATCCGGCCCGATCCAACTACCAGATCGTCGTCGATTCCTTGGCTATCGCGGGCGAAGGCGCGCTGTTGAAACTGCTGGAGGACCGGCGCAAGAAATTGGCGGCGGAAGGCCTGTTCGACCTTGAGGCCAAGAAAGACCTGCCGTTCCTTCCCGACGTTATCGGCGTGGTGACGTCGGAATCCGGGGCGGTATTTCGCGATATTCTGCATCGCCTAGACGACCGCTTTCCCAGGCACGTTTTATTATGGCCGGTGACGGTGCAGGGCAAGAACGCGGCCACGGAAATTACCGCCGCCATCAACGGTTTCAACGCCTTGGGGAAGAAATCCAAGGTCCCCCGGCCCGATGTGCTGATCGTGGCACGCGGCGGCGGCAGCCTCGAGGACCTGATGGCGTTCAATGAAGAATCCGTGGTCCGCGCCGCGTACGCCAGCACCATCCCGCTGATCTCGGCGGTCGGCCACGAAGCCGATACTACCTTAATTGATTTTGCCGCCGACCAACGGGCGCCGACGCCGAGCGCGGCGGCTGAAATGGCGGTGCCGGTCAGGGCCGACCTTATC
Organism: Alphaproteobacteria bacterium MarineAlpha3_Bin2; assembly: GCA_002938315.1. GTDB lineage: Bacteria > Pseudomonadota > Alphaproteobacteria > Rhodospirillales > Casp-alpha2 > Casp-alpha2. The sequence continues at coordinate 6,519 of PTLL01000072.1, forward strand.
ACCCAGGTGGAAGACGATGGCGCGCGCCTGACCGGCGCCGTCAACCGGGTGGTGGTGGACGGACGCGGGCGGCTCGACGGCCTCGCCCGGGGGCTACCCGACCTCGGCCGCCTGGTCGAAGACTTCATCCAGCGGCTGGATGACTGGACCGAACGGTTGGGCAACGCCGTTAGGGGCGGCATGCATAGCCGCCACGTAGTACTGGCGGGCTTGGCTGCGACCATCCCCAAGCCCCAGCAACGATTGAAGCACGCCCAAAGCCAACTAAAACGGGAAGCCCGGGCTCTGAAGGCAGCGGGGAAAAGCATCCTCGGCGAAAATCGCCAAGCCTTGAAGCAAACCTCGGCGCTGATGGAAAGCTACTCCTACCAACGTGTGTTGGAACGCGGCTTCGTGCTGGTCGCCGATGGTAAGGATAAACCGGTGGTCTCGGTGGTAAATCTTTCGCCCGGCCTGGACGTCACCATGCGCTTCCACGATGGCAAGGCCGGGGCTACCGTCAATACGATCAACGGCGGAATCCGGCGGCGAAAAAAGAAACCGCCCGCCAAACGGAAGCCAGACCCAGGCGATGATCCGCAAGGATCGCTGCTTTGAAGGCCCAGCAGTCGGCCAGGGCGGTAATTTTTCTCGGCTTTTTCCTATTGGTGGGGCAGGCCGCCGCCGGCAGCCTTTCCTTGGATGGACCGCTGATCCAAGGCGGGCTGGTGATCGGCAAGACCGACCCTGGTGCCAAGGTCAGCATCGATGGTCGGTCGGTGCGGGTTTCCAGCGAAGGCGCTTTCCTAATGGGATTCGGTCGAAACGCCAAAAAGGCGGTTCGCCTTCGTCTTGATCATCCCGACGGCACCCGGACCGAGAAAACCCTGAACGTCAAAGACCGGGAATATCAAGTGCAACGAATCGACGGTTTGCCGGCACGACAAGTCACGCCTCGAAAACCCGAAGACCTGGCCCGCATTCGTGACGACAACACCAAGATCGCCGCCATGCGCAAGAAAGATACTGCCCGGACTGGGTTTGCATCCGGCTTTCAATGGCCGGCGACAGGCACCATATCGGGTGTGTTCGGAAGCCAACGTATCCTTAACGGCAAACCGAAACGCCCCCATAACGGCATCGATGTTGCCGCCCCCCGGGGGTCAACCGTTTCTGCGGCGGCCGATGGCGTCGTCACCCTGGTGCATCAGGACATGTTCTACACCGGCAAAACCGTAATGATCGACCACGGCCATGGGCTTTCATCGGTCTATGTTCACATGGACGATATCCTGGTCGCAGACGGCCAACGGGTCATCCAGGGAATACCCATCGGCATCGTCGGCAAGACCGGGCGCGTCACCGGGCCGCATTTACACTGGGGAGTCAGCCTATTCGGCACCCATCTCGATCCGGCGCTTCTGGCGGGGCCGATGAACGATCCCAGTTCCCAAAATAAGGGAAAATGAAGGGATTTGTTGAATTTTGCGGTGAAATACCATGGTTTCTTTAGACGGCATTTCTTTCTCAAGCGGGAGACAGTTTGATGCGTACATTATCTGTAATTTCCTTCGTTGCCGCCTTGGTTGCGGTCAGCTTCGCCGGTCCGGTCAGCGCAGAACCGTAAGGGGGCTGTGGCGGGGGATGTGGTGGATACGAGACCCTTTCCGTTGAAAACTAAACTTTGGACCAAAGCGTCGCCGAGACCGACGGGCCACAAAGCACGAAACCCGCCGACTGAGGCACAGCGATCCGCGTTTTTTCGGAACGAATATTTTTAAATTGACCGAGACGGCTGGGCTTCCCGGCCGTTTCTTTTTGTCCGCCTTTTTGTCAATCAGGCCAACGGTTGTGCAGCCACAACCATTGTTCGGGGGTATCGCGGACCCATTGTTCTATAACCGCATTGACTTGAGCCATATTGGCGGCAACATCAGCCTGACGGTCGCCGGTACGGACCAGTTCCAACGGCGGATAGATCGTCAGCCGGAAGTGCGCCCCTTTTAGTCGTGTTACCCTGGCGGGAACCACCGGGTAATCGTAACGAAGGGCCAAATCCGCCAGGGCTGGCGCCGTCATCACATCACGGCCGAAAAATGCCACCGGGATCCCGTCATTCATCTTTTGGTCCACCAACATGCCAAGATGATTGCCACCTTTGAGCGATTTCAACAGCAAACGGGCGCCGGCGGGGCCTTTTGGAATCAACGCCCCTTCGACGGCGGCGCGGCCATGTTGGTATAGCCATTCCACCAGCCGGTTGTTGGCTTCCCGGTAAACCCTATCCAGGGGCAGGCCGCGTTGAGTCGCACCCAGGGAGGCAATCTCCCAATTGCCGATATGGCCGGAAAAGAAAACCCCGGCTTTGTCATCTTCTCTGAGCAAATCAACGTTTTCACCGCCAATGGTTTCGACCCTCCCATCCGGGTCATAAACGTTTATTTCGCTCAAATGGGGGTATTCCGCAGCCACCCGGCCCAGGTTGTCCCACATGCCGCGAACGATCCCAGCGATCTCGGCTGGGGGTTTTTCCGGAAAGGCGGCGCTTAGGTTCATGGTTGCCTGGGTCGTAACGCCCAAATTCGGGCCAATGATGCGGCCAAACCATCCACCTAGGGCCGAAGCCATATCGATAGGCAAAATACGGAACAGACTATAGATGACTACCGCCGCCACCGCCTGTAGGGGGTGAAAGACGTACCGGTTCAAGGGTCCAGGTAATTTAAGCATTGCTGGGTTCAGCCCCCCAAGAACGGCTGCAAAAGATCATCCAAGGACTTTTCGTCCCCCCATTCCAGGGATATGGTCAAAACCAATACCCCCGCCAGAGCTTCATCCGATAGGCGCATGGCATCCTTTTCCGTCGTTACCAATTGGGCGCCTCCTTTTTCGGCTTCCTCCTTGAGGCGTTCTATCTCATTTTCGGTATAAGGGTGGTGATCGGCATAAGCATGGGTGGCCTTAACCTTGCAGCCGATCTCTTGCAGCGTCTGAAAAAACTTGTCCGGATTGCCGATGCCGGCGAAAGCGACGACCGGCTTGTCAGCCAGCCCATCGGCCTCCGGACCGGGTTTGACCGACGCTTTGAGGACAGGAAGCGGCGTCTTCCATAGGGCGGGATGGCTCATGGCATGGGCCTTGTCCGGGCCAATCACGATAAGGGCGTTGGCGCGGTCAACCGCCGAAGCAATGGTCTCACGCAAAGGCCCCGCCGGGATCACCCGTCCATTGCCAAAGCCGTAGCGTCCATCGACCACCAGCAAGGAAATGTCTTTCTCCACGGAAGGATTTTGAAAGCCGTCATCCATGATAATGACGTCGGCGCCATCGGCGGCGGCGCCAACCCCGGCGGCACGGTCGCGGGATATCCAGGTCGGCGCGACAGCGGCCAACAATAATGACTCATCACCGACCTCAGCCGCATTATGGGCATCGAGATCGACCCTGAACGGCCCCGCCACCCGGCCGCCATACCCCTTGCTCAGAAAATGAACCTTGCGCCCACGCCCGATCAGCCGCTTGCCCAGACTCAAGGCCACGGGAGTTTTTCCAGCGCCGCCGGCAACAAAATTTCCAACGCAAAGCACGGGAACGGCGGCCTTCACCGTCCGGGCAAGAGACCGGCGCAAGCGACTTCCAAGACCATAGCACCACGCCAACGGCATTAGCCCCCGGCTCAGCATTCTATCATCTTTTTTCCAGAAATCAGGCGCGCGCACGGGGGGCGTTCTCCTTGGATAAAGTAGCGAGAAACGGCGCCAACTCGGCGACAACGGCGTCCAGCACTCCGGCTTCGGCAACGGCCCATTCTCCCGCGGCAGCAATCATACGACCGCGTTCGACACCGTCATCAAGCAAACGTCCGATCACGGTTTCCAAGGCTCCTTCGTCAGCCACCTCGAGCGCAGCAGCAGCATTTTTCATTTTTTTGGTCATTTCATCGAAATTCATCATGTGCGGACCATAGACGATGGCACAGTCGAGCCTTGCCGCCTCCAACGGGTTTTGTCCGCCAAGTGGCACCAGGGATTTTCCCATGAACACAACCCCCGCTAAACGGAAAAACAACCCCATTTCACCCACTGTATCAGCCAGGTAAATGTCCGTCTGGGGGCCGATGGCATCTCCATCCGAACGCCTAGACACGGCCAATTTTTGCCCCCGAAGCATGGCCGCGATTTCAGTGCCCCGATCCGGGTGGCGTGGTACGATCACCGTCAGCAATTCAGGACGTGTCCCCGCCAACCGTTGATGCACCCCGGCGACGATGATTTCTTCGCCGGGATGGGTGCTTGCCGCCAACCATCGGGGCCGGTCGCCGACAGCATCTTGCAGATTGGAAAGTTCATCGGCGTCTGCAGGAAGCGGCGGGGCCGAAAATTTCAGGTTGCCAACGTATTTCGCCGAAACCGCACCTAACCGAAGAAGGCGCTCGGCATCGGCATCGGCCTGGGCTAAACAAAGGGCGAAACAAGACAACAGTTTTTTGATGAGCCCGCCGAAGCGTTGCCAGCCCAAAAATGACCGTGGCGATATCCGGCCATTGATCAGGATCATGGGAATATTTCGGCCCGCTGTTTCAATAATCAGGTTCGGCCAGAATTCCGATTCCACCCACAATGCCAAGTCCGGG
>PTLL01000073.1 GCA_002938315.1 Alphaproteobacteria bacterium MarineAlpha3_Bin2
GGTAAATCTTTACCGGGATGGCGGACAAAAGCATTTACAATCCGAGCCACCCTTGGACTGCATTGGCGCGCGGGTCCTCAGTCCTTTTGAGTCAAAAGGTAGATAGATGTCGAGGTATTTAGACAATTGCATATAAATCGATCAGGATTTTCCATAATACCGGCGCGGGTGATTTTTCGGCGTCCGAATTGGCCTGACGGCGGCATTGTCACCGGATAGTATCAGCGGCGATCGACATTATTCTCGGGAGAATAGACATGGCGTTGATGGATGGAAAATGCTGCATCGTCACCGGCGGGGCCGGCAGTATCGGATTGGCCAGTGCGGCGTTGCTGCTCAGCGAAGGGGCGAAGGTCATGCTGGTTGACCGCAGCCAGGGAGACCTGGACCAGGCGGCGGCCGGATTGGACGGCGGCGATGTCCTGACCGCTGCCGCCGATGTCACCGATGCCGTGGACACGCAAGGATACATCAGCCAGGCGATGGAGGCGTGGGGCCAACTGGATGTGTTGTTTAGCAACGCCGGGCTGAGCGGCACCAACGCGCCGATCACCGATTACCCGGAAGACATTTTCGATGAGGTGATCGACGTCAACGTCAAAGGGTCCTTCCTCGCCCTCAAGTACGCCATTCCCCAGATGACGTCGGGCGGCAGTATCATCGTCACCTCCAGCATCATGGGAGTGCTGGCGCGGCCAAATTCCGTCGGCTATATCACGTCGAAACACGCCCTCGTCGGCATGGTCCGATGCGTCGCCCGCGAGGTGGCGGCCCAGAACATCCGGGTCAATATTCTGGCGCCTGGGCCCACCGACAATGATTTCCAAGCCACCATAGAAGACCGCATCAGTAAAACCATGGGCATCGATGCCACCGAAATGCTCAACAAGCAAATGATCCCCTTAGGCCGCCATGCCGCGCCGGAGGAAATTGCCCGCTCTGTGCTGTTTCTGGCGTCGGATCAAAGCAGCTTTTCCACCGGTAGCGTGTTCATGGCCGATGGGGGCTGGAACGCCTGACGATGTAATTTACCGGGGGCTCAACACCCGAATCGCTTCAAGGTGCGCTCCACCGAGGCGACGTAGGAGCCGCCGAACAGCCGCACGTGGACCAGTAGCGGATAGAGGTTGTAAAGATCCAGCCGTTCCTCGAAAAAATCGGGTTTAATCGCCCGGTGGTCCCGGTAGCGATCGAAGAAGGCATCGCCGAAGGTGCCGAACAGGGTCGAAAACGCCAGTTCGATTTCGGCGTCGGCATAATAAATCGCCGGGTCGATAAAGCCTAATATGCGGCCCCGGTGGCATAGCACGTTGCCGCCCCACAGATCGCCATGGATCAGGGATGGGGTCGCTGGCGATTCCAGCCAATCGCCGAGCCGCCCAGCTAGCGTTTCCACCCGCGCCATCAGGTTTTGAGTCAACCGGCCAGCGTCCAAGGCTTGCTCGGCCATATAGAGCAACCGTTGATCGCGGAAAAAGTCGACCCAATTCGGGTTTTCGTCGTTGGGTTGGTGCAAGCCGCCGATCACCGTCGCCCGATCGAAGCCGAAGCTGTCTGCGCTGACATCATGCAACGCCGCCAACAGGTCGGCGGCCTGGATTTGAGCGCCGTCGGAGAGGCCGCCGGCTGATTCGATCCAATTCATCAACAGCAGCTCATCGTCGGCATATAATACCTCTGGCACCGGCAGGCCGCCAGTTTCGGAGAGATAACGCAGCATGAAGCCTTCCAGGTCGAGGTTACTGCCGGCGGCGCCCGATTTGGCGACGATGACGCGGCCGTCCGCCAGCGTCACCTTGCGGACGTCGCTTACACAACCGCCGCCCAGAGGCAGGAACCCGACCGGGGCGGACCCGGTGGCCTTGGTGATGGTGTTGGTATGCCGGCGCATGGCGGGCGTGTTCCGGCTATAGATGGTTGGCGCGGATATCGTCGAGCAACCCGGCCGCCGCCGCCTCGATCATGTCGAACACGCCATCAAAACCGCTGTCGCCGCCGTAATAGGGATCGGGGACGTCGTTGATGCCCAGTTGCGGGGCGAACGCCAAAAACTTAAAGAGCCGGTCATCGCCGCCTTTCGGGCACATTCTGGTAAGGTCTCCGTAGTTTTGGGAATCCATGGCGATGACATAATCGAAACGCTCGAAATCATGGGCCACGGCCTGGCGGGCGCGTTGTTTGGAAAGGTCGATGCCGCGCTGGCGGGCGGCGGCCTGGGCGCGGCTGTCAGGCGGGCTGCCAATGTGCCAGGCGCCGACGCCGGCGGAATCCACCGTTATGTGGTCCGATAAACCCTCGCGCTGCACCAGGGCCTTGAAAACACCCTCGGCGGTGGGCGAGCGGCAGATGTTCCCGAGACAGACAAACAAAACGTTGACCAACGATAACTCTCCAAAACAGCGGGTTCATTTAGACTCCGGATTATCTTAGGCTAGCGCCTATCCGGCAAGCCGTCCCAGGAAAATGATATGACCGAAACCAGCGGCCAAAACATCGTTATTCTTACCGGCGCCGGTATTTCCAAGGAATCGGGGTTGGATACCTTTCGCGATGCCGACGGCATCTGGTCGAAAGTGCGGATCGAGGATGTGGCGACACCGGAAGCCTTCGCCCGGGATCCGGAACGGGTACACGGATTTTATAACGCGCGGCGGGCGAAGCTGGTGGCCGGCGGGGTGGAACCCAACGTGGCGCACCAGGCCTTGGCGCGGCTGGAAGCGGAATGGCCGGGCGAGGTCCTGATCGTTACCCAGAATATCGACGACCTGCATGAACGCGCCGGCAGCCGCAACATCATCCATATGCACGGCGAGTTGTTAAAGGTGCGGTGTCAGGACTGCGGTGGCGTCACGATCTGGGATGGCGATCTTGGCGGTAACGACGGTTGCGGTAATTGCGGCGCCAACGGCGGGCTCAGGCCGCATGTGGTGTGGTTCGGCGAAATGCCGTTGCAGATGGAACGCATTTACAGTGCCCTGGACCGGTGTGGTACGTTTTTGTCTATTGGCACCTCGGGCAATGTTTATCCCGCCGCCGGGTTTGTTGCTCATATTAGCGCCGGACGCGGCGGCATCAATAAGTCCGCCCATACGGTGGAGCTCAACATGGAACCGTCGGAAGGGGCGAGCCTTTTTGCCGAAACCCAGTATGGACCGGCAACGAATTTGGTTCCGGCCTATGTTGACGGGATATTGGAGGGGGGCCCGGAGCGTTGGAGCGCCTCGGGTCCGATCCGGAAATGAGTAATAATTTCTAAGAATTAACTAAAAAATTATTAACCATGCCCAAACCCACCCTTGATCGGGCCAATCCTTTTTGTGAAGGTTAATGATGCGTGGACAACCCCAAATAACCATGGCCGAGGACGCCTGAAGATGGATGCACCGGGTTCCACCGGAGTCCCCGGAAAGGACATCGGGTCGTTCCTGGCCGATGTTGTCAGCGGATTGGGCCGGGAGCAGAAACAGCTGCCGTGCAAATACTTTTATGACGAAAGGGGCTCGCAATTGTTCGTAGCTATTAGCGGGCTCGAGGAATATTACTTGACGCGGACGGAAACGGCGTTGATCGAGGCCCACGGTGAGGAAATTGCGGATCTGATCGGCCCCGGCGCCTCGTTGATCGAATACGGCTGCGGCTCCCTGGTGAAAACCCGGCTGTTGCTGGATGCACTGGACAATCCCTATGTGTTCGTTCCCATCGATATATCCGAAAAGCATTTAAGGCGCTCGGTGGAGGCGCTGGACCAGGACTATCCGGCGTTGAGGGTTCTCCCCGTAGTTGCCGATTTCACCCACCCGGTGCCACTTCCAGACACGACGGTGAACGGGGGCAATAAAAAGGTCGTGTTCTTTCCCGGCTCGACGATCGGAAATTTTGACCACCAAGAAGCCGCCAAATTCCTGGGCACGGTGGCCGAAACCGTGGGCGTCGGCGGCGGCCTGCTGATCGGGGTCGACATGAAAAAGGATGAACAAATTCTGCTTCGCGCCTATGACGACGCTGACGGGGTCACGGCGCGTTTCAACCTCAATTTGATCGAGCGCATCAACCGGGAACTGGGCGGCGACTTCGATGCAAGCGCCTTCCGCCATGAGGCCCGTTATAACCAAAAACAAGGCCGCATCGAAATGCACTTGGTTAGCCGCCGTGAACAGACGGCCCAAGCCTCTGGCCATTCATTCCGGTTCCGGAAGGGAGAATCCATTCATACGGAGAATTCCTATAAATACCACGCCGAAGAGTTCCAGGCCCTTGCCGCCGGTCAGGGGTTTTGTCCGGTCCGGATCTGGATTGATGACAAGAATCTTTTTTCCATTCATTACCTGACCCGGGATTAATGTCGTCGGCGTTTCATCCTTTTAAGGCCCCGTCCCGGATATGAAAACACTCAAGGACCTGATAACCGAGATTGAAGCCTGCCAGCTTTGCGCGGATACATTACCGTTAGGACCCAGGCCGGTGTTTCGGGTGTCGGCGACGGCAATACTGATGATTATCGGCCAGGCGCCGGGTACCAGGGTTCATGAAAGTGGCGTACCCTGGGACGATGCCTCGGGGGAGCGATTGCGCGGTTGGCTGGGCCTAACACCGGATGTCTTTTATGACCAAGCCCGGGTCGCCATCATGCCAATGGGGTTCTGTTATCCCGGCCGCGCCGCCAATGGCGGTGACAACCCCCCACGGCCGGAATGTGCGCCTGAATGGCACGCCAAGCTCCTGCCCCTACTATCTGGAGTGAGGTTAACGCTTTTGGTCGGTGGCTACGCGCAAAAATATTATCTCGGCCCAGCCGCTCAAAAAACGATGACGGCAACGGTTCGGGCCTGGCGCCAGCACCTGCCCCGGTTTTTGCCGACCCCCCACCCGAGTTGGCGGACGACGGGATGGCAGCGAAAAAACCCCTGGTTCGAAACAGAAGTGATTCCCGATCTGCGCCGCCGAGTCCAAAAACTTGTTGGTTAATTGCGAAAATAACCAAGAATTCCTTGACTTTTTCCAGATCAAGATCAATTAATTAATCTTATTTTGAGGGCTCCGGGAAGCAAGAGCCATGCAGTCAATTACCAATGACGACCACTCTCTTCGGCTGATGGGTGATAATCCCTGGTGGGATTTTTCATCCGGGTTCGAAAAAAAGTTACCAAGCCAGCTCAAGCGGGATGTATTTCCGGCATTCTACCGGTCCATCCAGGACCTCGGCCAGGGTACGGCCTTGGTTGTTGCCGGGACGCTCGGGGTCGGCAAGACGGTGATGCTGCACCAAGCGGTCGCCCGTCTGATCGAAGAAGGGGTGCCGCCGTCCGCGGTATTTTTCTGTTCTCTGGTTTCGCCGATTTATGGGTCAGTGGAATTAATCCGGTTGTTGGAAATGTTTACGGCCCGCCACGGCCATGGCCCGGAAGCTGAGCTTTACGTGTTTTTCGATGAAATCCAATACACCGGGAATTGGCAGGATAAATTACCGGCATTGGCCCGGGCGTGGCCGAAGGCGCGACTTGTGGCGTCGGTGTCATCTGGCGAAACGGGAATTACAACCGGGGAAGATCCGTATGGATTTGAAATTTCAACCTTTGTCCTTCCGGCGTTGACGTTTCCGGAATTTCTGCGGCTCCAGGGAACGGAAGAAAATCTGTTCGCAAAAGGTCAAACTGGAAGCGCGCTGGTCTTACAACCCGGCGCCATTGGCGCCCTCAATGAAGCGTTCCAGGAATATGTTAATGTCGGTGGATTTCCAGGAGAAAACATGCCGACTGGGTCTATTGCCGAAATGGTATTAAATAGGGATCTGGCGAGCCTCCATGGAATCAGCAACACCCAGGAACTCAACCGCCTGTTCGCAATTCTAGCCAAGAACACCGGCCTTGAAGTCAGCATCGAGGAATTGACCAGGGCCTTGGGCGTCGCCAAAAACACGCTGCGCAAATACCTGGATTATCTGGAGCACGCCTACCTGATCCGCCGTCTTCCCCGTGTCGACCAATCAGCCCAGCGGTTCAAACGCGCCGTCGCTTTCAAGATCTATCTAACAACGCCTTGCCTGTACGCCGCTGTATTCGGCCCGGTTGATTCCGAATCAGAGGTATTCCCCCGGCTAGCCGAGACCGCCCTGGTATCGCAATGGTTGGGAACCAAAGACGCCGCCAGTCTAGCGTATGCCAGTTGGCGCGGCGGCGACATCGATTTGCTGTCTTTGGACCCGGTGGACGATAGGCCCAGCAACGTCTATGAAATCGATTGGTCCGATGACTATGCGCCCGGGGGCAAAAAAGCCGAGACCGGTCCCCAGGGTCTGTCGGCCTTCCTAGGCGGCACCAACCGGCATGCCAAGGCCTATGTCTTGACCCGTGAAAGGACGCGCCAGGGGAGCATCGGTGGTATAGACGTGACCCTGGTGCCGCTCAGTCTTTATGCGTATTGGCTAGCGTGCGACCCGAGGCAGGCGAGCCTCAACGCCGGAAATTAATCGCCGGATTTTTTGCCCAACCGCAGCCGCAGGGCATTCAATTTGATAAAGCCTTCGGCGTCGCGCTGGTCATAGACGGTATCGGCTTCGAAGGTCGCGGTTTCTTTCGAATACAGGCTGACGGGGGATTTCCGCCCGGTGACGATGACATTGCCCTTATAGAGTTTGAGGCGCACCGTTCCCGTCACCCTTTCAGACGCCCGGTCGATGGAGGCTTGCATCATTTCGCGTTCCGGCGAGAACCAGAAGCCATTGTAGACGGCTTCGGCATAGCGCGGCATGATTTCGTCCTTCAGGTGCATGGCGCCGCTATCCAGAGTCAGGGATTCCATGGCCCGCCTGGCTTTGAACAGGATGGTACCGCCGGGAGTTTCATATACCCCCCGGGACTTCATGCCGACGAACCGGTTTTCGACGATGTCGTCCCGGCCGATGCCGTTGGTGCCGCCAAGTTCATTGAGCCGTTCCAGCAACGCCGCCGGCCCCAGCGCCTTACCGTCAACGCTGACAGGATCGCCGCTTTTGAAGCCGATCTCGATTTCGGTCGGCGTGTCGGGGGCGGCTTCGGGCCTGACAGAGCGCGTGAACATAGACTCGCTAGGCTCAACCCAGGGATCTTCCAGGGCCTTTCCTTCATAGCTGATATGCAACAGGTTGGCGTCCGTGGAATAGGGCGCTTCCCCTTCTTTGTCCTTGGGCACGGAAATTTGGTTTTCCCTTGCGTATTCGATGAGTTTGGTGCGGCTATTCAGGTCCCATTCCCGCCAAGGCGCGATGATCTTGATGTCGGGGTTGAGGGCGTAATATCCGAGTTCGAACCGAACTTGGTCATTGCCTTTGCCGGTCGCCCCGTGGGCGACGGCGTCGGCGCCGACTTGGGCGGCGATCTCAATCTGGCGTTTGGCGATCAGGGGCCGGGCGATGGAGGTGCCGAGAAGATAGGTGCCTTCGTAAAGGGCGTTGGCCCGAAACATGGGAAACACGTAATCGCGCACGAATTCATCGCGAAGGTCTTCGATAAAGATTTCCTTGATCCCGAACTGTTCGGCTTTTTGCCTGGCCGGTTCCAGTTCCTCACCCTGGCCCAAGTCGGCGGTGAAGGTCACGACCTCGCAGCCGTAGGTATCCGTCAGCCATTTGAGGATGACGGAGGTATCAAGCCCGCCCGAATAGGCGAGGACGACTTTTTTAACGGTTCCACTCATGGTCCTGGCCTTTGTTTGGAAAAGGTTCCTGGAATCGCGCCGAGTATAGGCAAAACAGATTCTTGAGCAAGGCTAGCAAAGCCCCTAAGGTCCGGCCATGAAGTTGAACGATCTTTTAACACCGGCTCTGATTCTCGACAAAGCCCGCCTTGCCCGCAACACCATGGCCATGACCAAGCATGCCCGGGGTCTTGGCGTCGATCTGCGCCCGCACTTGAAAACCGCAAAATCGTCCGAGGTGGCAAAACTGGCGTTGTCCGGAAACGCCGGCGGTATCACCGTGGCGACGATGCGCGAAGCCGAATACTTTTTCGACAACGGCATTTCCGACATCACCTATGCCGCCTGTATTGTGCCGGCGAAGTTGGATCGGGTGGCGGCGCTGAATGCCAGGGGCGCGGATGTAAAGCTGATTACCGACAACGCCGACGTCGCCGCCGCGATTGCCGGCCATGGCGGCGCCTTTAAGGTCCTCATCGAAATCGATTGCGGCGAGCACCGCACCGGCATCCTACCGGACGGCGCAGCGTTGTTGGAGATCGCCGTCATCCTGGATGCCGCCCCGGCGGTGGAACTGGCCGGTGTCCTCACCCACGCCGGGCATTCTTATTCCTGCCGCGGCAAGGAAGCCATTGAAGCCGTCGCCGAGGAAGAAAGGGCGGCGGTGGTCGAGGCGGCGGAACGATTGCGCGCCGCCGGCCATCCCTGCGCCACCGTCAGTACCGGGTCGACGCCGTGCGTGATGGTTGCCCGCGACCTTACCGGGGTGACCGAGGTCCGCCCCGGCGTCTATATGTTCGGCGATATGTTCCATGCTGGGTTGGGTACCCGCCGGGTGGATGAGATCGCGGTCAGCGTATTGGCGTCGGTCATCGCCCACAGGGAAGACGACAATCAGTTGTACATCGATGCCGGCGGCCTGGCGCTGTCCAAGGACCGGGCCACCGGGGCTTTCGATGATGACTCAGGTGGTGAGCATGGGGATTGCGGCTACGGGCTTGTTTGCGATGCCGAAACCTGCGCCCCCATCCCTGGTCTCTATGTCGCCGCCGTACACCAGGAACACGGTATGGTCACCGTCGCCGAAAAAGAGGCACCGTTGCCTTTTAGCCGGTTGCCGGTGGGCGCCAAGGTCCGGGTGCTGCCCAATCACGTCTGCATGACGTCGGCGGCCTATGACGAATACAACGTCATTGATGGGGACGAAGACAGCGCCGAGGTCATTACCACCTGGGGCCGATGTAACGGTTGGTAGGGTTAGGCTTTCGCGGGTTCTTTTTCCGCATCGACGCCGCCGGCGATCCAATTTTCGAGTTGCGGTTTCAGCGCCGCGAAGGGCTGGAACCCGGCAGTCAACAGACTTAGGTTACCTTCTGATCTCAGCACCACTGTCGGGAACCCGGTGACGCCCATGCTTTGCGAGCGGAAAAAATCGGTGGCGGTCAAATAGATCAATTTCCGGGTCGGGAAGGCGGCCAGGAAGGCGTCGCGATCGACGCCTGCGGTTTCGGCCAGTTCGGCGAGAACGGCGGCATCGGTGATGTCCCGGTTTTCGGCATAGAACGCCCGGTGCTGAGCCGCCAAAAAGCCGAGCGACGCCTCGGGCTTTAAAGTCCGAACCGTGACCAGCGCCCGGCAGGCGGGCTCGGTGTCATAGATGAAGCCGTCGCGGTCAAAGAATGAATAATCAAATGATTGGCCGCTGGCTTTTTCTACGTCGGCCCAATGATGACGGACCTCGGCTTTTGCCTGCCCGGTCATGGGGTCTTCGGTCAACGGCCTCAGCCCGCCGACGATGGGAAAAATCGGTGCCTGCCCGGCAAATTCTTCGGCCATGGCCCCGATCGTCGGTGAAAATCCCCAGCACCAGGAACACATGGGATCGACGATCAGGAGGATTTCGCGGTCCATTGGTTGTTCCTTAATTTAAGGCGCCGCTGGGGCCGTCACTTTTTCCGTCTTTTGCCGCTGCACCCGTTCGCTGGCCGATTTCAGTTGCCCGCAGGCGGCCATGATGTCGCGGCCCCTGGGCGTGCGCACCGGTGCCGACAGGCCGCCGTCATTAAGAATTTTGGAGAATCTATTGATCGCCCCCTGGCTGGAGCATTCGAATTCGGTGCCCGGCCATGGATTGAACGGAATCAAGTTGAACTTGGCCGGTAGGCCGCGCACCAGCCTGATCAATTCTTTGGCGTCGGCGGCGGAATCGTTGACGCCTTTCAACATCGCGTATTCGAAGGTGATGCGCCTGGAATTCTTGGCGCCGGGGTAGGCCCGGCACGCCGCCAGCAATTCCTTGATCGGATATTTGCGATTGATCGGCACTAGCCGGTCGCGCAGGTCGTCGGTACAGGCATGTAGGCTGACCGCCAGGTTGACGCCCAGTTCCTCGCCGCAGCGTTCCATCATCGGCACCACACCCGCCGTCGACAGCGTAATGCGGCGTTTCGAGATCGAGATGCCGTCGCCGTCCATGATGATTTTGAGCGCCTTGGCGACGTTGTCAAAATTATACATGGGTTCCCCCATGCCCATCATCACGATGTTTCTGAGCAGGCGATTGCCCGCCGGCGTCGGCCATTCGCCGTAGGAATCACGCGCCACCATCATCTGGCCGATGATTTCCGCCGGGGTCAGGTTGCGCACCAGCTTCTGGGTGCCGGTGTGGCAAAAGGCGCAGTTCAAGGTGCAGCCCACTTGCGACGATATGCAAAGCGCCCCGCTGTCTTCTTCGGGGATATAGACGCACTCGGCCTCATTGGCGTCGTCGAATTTCAGCAGCCACTTGCGGGACTTGTCCCGGGACGTCAGCTCGGTCGAAATGGCCGGCCGGGAAATGACGAACCGTTCGGCCAGGGCCGCGCGAGAAGGTTTAGCCAGCGTCGTCATTTTGGCAAAATCGGTTTCGCCCTGGTGATAGATCCAGTGCCACAGTTGCTTGACCCGGAACGGCTTCTCACCGATGGCGGTCAGTTCCGCCAGCAGTTCGTCGCGGTCAAGCCCGATCAGGTTTTTACGGTGGCTGAGGTTGGCGTCGGTCATGAACAGAGACATAGGGTGTTTTGGCCCCCATTGCCAATAGCGGATGCCATTAAAAGTCGCCCCGGTATTATGGAAAATCCTGATCGATTTATATGCAATTGTCTAAATACCTCGACATCTATCTCCCTTTTGACTCAAAAGGACTGAGGACCCGCGCGCCAATGCAGTCCAAGGGTGGCTCGGATTGTAAATGCTTTTGTCCGCCATCCCGGTAAAGATTTACC
>PTLL01000074.1 GCA_002938315.1 Alphaproteobacteria bacterium MarineAlpha3_Bin2
GGCGTTTATTTTGGTTGTCGGATCGTCAGTTTGAACTGATTAAGCCACATTTGCCATACCGTGCTGCGGGCAAGCGGCGCGAAGACGACCGGCGGTCAGGAAAGCCCGTACGGCCATCAAGAGAAAGGCCAAACCCAAAACCATTAATCTCGAAGAGGAATCCCTTTCCCTGCCGGGTTTGGACAACATCAGGAAACGCCAAGCCGCCGGACAAACAATAGCAAAACCGACGAAGTTGAAGACGAAACCGGGAGTTGGGTTGGAACTTCCAGGCTTCAAGAAAGCAACCCAGCCCGAGGCCCAGACCCTGGACCTCAGCCAAGATGATTCGCGACCCCCCCTGCCGGGGCTCGATGCGCTAAGAAAACAGCAACTCGAGAAGGCAAAATAACCGCTGGTTGGCTGACGTCTGCGAATAGGGTAAATTGGGTGCATGCTCCTAGACCGCTAAAGAGACCACTGACCATGAAGCATCAACCTATTAACGACACCCGGTTTTTCTTCGCCACGGCCCCGCTTCCGTGCCCCTATTTGCCGAACCGGACTGAGCGCCGGGTGGTCACCGAGTTATTGGGTCGCGATGCAGTGGCATTACACGACGGGCTGTCCGAGGCCGGGTTCCGGCGCAGCCACAATATCGCCTATGCCCCCGCCTGTCCGAGCTGCCAAGCCTGCAAAGCAGTAAGAATCCTGGCTCGGCAGTTTGAGCCGTCCCGCTCGCAGCGCCGAATCCTGAAACGAAATAATGGAATTGAGGTTTTGGAAAAATCGCCCATCGCCAGCCAAGAGCAATTCGATATTTTTGTCGCCTATCAGGATTCCAGGCATAGCGATGGCGATATGGCTAAAATGGATTTTAGGGATTATCAGGCCTTGATCGAGGACACGCCGGTAGAATCGTCTTTGGTGGAATTCCGCGACCAGGATCAGAGGTTGTTGGCCTCCTGTCTTATGGACCGGGTCAAAAATGGCCTTTCTGCGGTATACAGTTTCTATGACCCGGAACGACATCGGGACAGCTTGGGCACCCTGATGGTTTTATGGATGATCGACCGGGCCCGTGCCCTTGATTTAGAGTACGTATACCTGGGGTTCTGGATCGCCGATTGTTCAAAAATGTCCTATAAGTCGAATTTTCAACCCATGGAAACGCTATCCCCCAAGGGATGGCATATCCAGGGGAAACAATAGTCTTGGCTGGCTTTTTTTTCTTGTTTTAAAATATATTACCGGAAAGTCTTAAAGTATGAAACGGCGTCTATTCCTGACCCGAACGGCCCAGGGAATAACCTTGGCCGCCGGCGCGTCCGCTTTTCCGACGCCTGCGGTATCGCAAGGCCTCAGGCGATTGAAATTAGTCACCACATGGCCCCGCGATTTCCCCGGCCTCGGCACTGGTGCCCAGCGCCTGGCCGACGCCATCACCCAGATGAGTGCCGGGCGCTTGGTGGTTAAGGTTTATGCCGCAGGGGAATTGGTGCCGCCGTTCGAATCCTTTGACGCGGTTTCCGGTGGTGCCGCCGATATTTACCACGCCTTTGAACATTATTGGCAAAACCGTTCGCGTGCCTTTAATTTTTTCGCCGCCGTCCCCTATGGATTGACGGCGGGAGAAATGGCGGCCTGGATCTATCATGGTGGCGGCCAGGAATTGTGGGATGAATTGTCCGCCGGGTTCAATATAAAGCCCTTCCAGGTCGGCAATACGGGCGCCCAACTTGGTGGGTGGTTCAATAAGGAAATCAATGACATCAATGAATTTAAAGGATTGAAAATCCGGATGCCCGGACTGGGTGGGGAGGTCTTAAAGCGGATCGGAGCGGTGCCGGTGCCGTTGGCCGGGGTGAAGATTTTTCCGGCGCTTCTTGCCGGCACCATCGACGCCACCGAATGGGCGGGACCTTGGAATGACTTGGCTCTGGGTTTTTATAAGGTCGCAAAATATTACTATTATCCTGGATTTCACGAACCGGGCACGGCGCTGTCCGCCGGTATGAATTTGAAGGTATGGGACAGTCTCGACGACAGTCTCAAGGCAGTAGTTTCCCAGGCCATGGCCGCTGAAAACGCCATTTCCCGGGCCGAATACAGCGCCCGCAATGCCGACGCGCTGTTCACCCTTCGCCAGAAACACCGGGTCGACATGCGCCGCTTCACCGACGGTACCCTGAAAGCCATCGGCGGCGCCTCCGGCGAGGTGGTCGCCGCCTTGGGCACCGGCGGCGACGCCCTCACCCGTAAAATCTACGACGATTTTAAGAAATTCCGTTCCAAAGCCCTTTCGTGGTCGCACCTCGGTGAACAATCGTTCTGGAACGCCAGAATTCTGCCGTTTACGTACTGAGTATATCCGGGCCGTTTTCGCCTATTCCACGGGCCGGTCTCGTGGGCAGTAATAAAAGCCTGTATACTTTCGGTTTATTCGCATCCGTGGTCGACCAATGTTGGGGAGACTTGGGAGTCAGGGTATGAAACAAGACACCCGGACCGTACCGCGCCGTACGTTTCTGGCGTCCATGGCGGCATTGGGCGTGGCAACATCGTTCGCCTCCCCTTCCATCGCCGCCGTGCCCCCGTTAACCAAGGCTATCCCGAAGACAGGCGACCGGCTCCCCGTGGTCGGCATGGGGTCTTGGCTGACGTTTAGCGTTGGCGGCGACGCGGCGGCCCGGGAGGTGCGCGTTCGGGTGCTCCAGGCGTTTTTCGTGGCCGGTGGTGGAGTGATTGATTCGTCTCCCATGTACGGCTCGTCGGAGGAAGTGATCGGGCATTGCCTGACCCGCATGGCCGACACCGACAGTTTGTTCACCGCGACCAAAGTGTGGACGCCAATGAAATGGTACGGCGTTAACCAGATGCAGCGTTCCCAAGGTCTCTGGGGCCGTGGGCCGTTCGATTTAATCCAGGTTCATAACCTGTGGTCGTGGGAGGCGCACCTGGAAACCCTGCTGCAATGGAAGGCCGAAGGCCGGGTCCGGTATATCGGCGTCACCACCTCCCACGGTAGACGTCATGAGGAACTCGAGAAGATCATGGCCTCGGCGCCGATCGACTTCGTCCAATTTACCTACAACGTTCATGACAGAGCGGCGGAACAAAGGCTTCTGCCGCTGGCCGCCGAGCGTAATCTTGGCGTTATCATCAACCGGCCGTTCCAGGGCGGCAGCCTGTTCAAACTTTTCCAACGCGATCCGCTGCCGCCGTGGGCGGCGGAGATCAATTGCGCCAATTGGGCGCAGTTTTTCCTTAAGTTCATTGTTTCTCATCCTGCCGTCACCTGCGCCATTCCGGCGACTTCCAGGGTCGACCACATGCGCGAAAACATGGGCGCGGCACAAGGCCGGCTGCCGGATCCAAAGACCCGACAGCGCATGGCCCAATACTTGGAAACGCTCTGAAGGGCTCAGGTAAATTTGTTGGCGCGGGCAAATCCCTTGGGCACGACCAGTCCGGCCTGGGCCCGTTTGCCGATCCAGCGTTTGATATTGGGTTCGGTGCGGGTGCCCTGCTGGCCGGCGCGCCATGTCAGCCCTTCCTTGGCGTTTAGCGTCGTGATATCGGCAAGGTCGCCCTTGGCGTACCGTTGTAGGATGACGCCGCGGCCCCGGGTCATCACCGGCAGTTCGTCCAGGGGGATAATCAACAATTTCCTATTACCACCCAGAATGGCCAGGTGATCCGCATCCTGGCCGACGACGACGGCGGCCTTGGCCTCTTCCCCACTACCTAGGTTGAGCACCTGTTTGCCATTTCGGGTTTGGGCAATGAGGGCATCTTCCTCGACAATGAAGCCGCGCCCGGTTTCCGAGGCGACCACCAACTGGCGCCCCTTCGCTTTTTCCGGTGTAGATGCCGGCGTATGAATAAACATGGCGACGGTGTCATGGCCTTCGGTTAGGTCGATCATCAGCCGCAACGGCTCGCCGTGGCCACGGCCGCCGGGAAGCTTGTCGCAGCCGAGTGTATAGAAACGCCCGTTGGTGGCGAAAATCACCAGTTTGTCGGTGGTTTCCGCGAGGAGCACGAAGCGGCCGCGGTCGCCTTCCTTGTATTTCAGTTCCGAAGGCGTCGTGACATGGCCTTTGTGGGCGCGGATCCAGCCTTTGTCGGAGGACACCACGGTGATCGGTTCCTTTTCGATCATCGCTTCCAACGGCACCACGATCGCGGTCGGCGGTTTGCCGATTTTGGTGCGGCGCTTGCCCAATAATGTCTTTCCGGAATATTGTTTTTTGATTTCGGCGATTTCCTTAGCGATTACTTTCCAGCGGCGGTCCTTGTCGCGAAGCAATCCGCGAATGGATTTCCCTTCCTGGGTCAGGTCCCCGTGTTCGGTTTGAATTTCGCGTTCTTCGAGCTTTCGCAACTGACGCAGGCGCATGTTCAAAATCGCCTCTGCCTGAACATCGGTCAGCTTGAAGGCCTTCATTAATTTCGGCTTCGGTTCATCCTGGGTGCGGATGATTTTGATGATCTTATCCAGATTCAGGTAGGCGATTAGCAGCCCTTCGAGGATTTCCAGCCGATGCTCTATTTTTGCCAGCCGGTGCTTGGAGCATCGAACCAGGACGACATGGCGGTGATCGAGAAAAGCCGCCAGGGCTTCACGCAGATTCATGACGCGAGGCGTGGTGCTGGCATCCAGAACGTTCATGTTAAGGGAGAACCGGGTTTCCAGCTCGGTCTGGCGGAACAATTGTTCCATCAGCATAGCGGCGTCTGTGGAGCGGCTTTTGGGTTCCAGCACGATGCGGATGGTGTCTGATGATTCGTCGCGGATATCGGCAAGGATCGGCAGTTTTTTGGTGATCACCAATTCGGCGATTTTTTCAATCAACCGCGACTTTTGAACCTGATAGGGAATTTCGGTGATGACGATTTGATACATGCCGCGCGGCAGTTTTTCTTTTTCCCATTGAGCGCGCAGCCTGAATCCTCCGCGCCCGGTGCTGTAGGCCTCGACGATACTGCTCTTGGGTTCAACCAGGACGCCGCCGGAAGGGAAATCGGGACCGGGGATGATGCTGGCCAGCTTGGAAAAACGGACATTGGGAAACTTGATCAAGTGGACTAACGCGTCACACAGTTCAACAATATTATGGGGTGGGATCGACGTCGCCATGCCGACGGCGATGCCGGCTGAACCGTTGGCGAGCAAATTGGGAAACCGCGACGGCAGCACCACCGGTTCGGAATCCTCGCCGTCATAAGTGTCACGGAAATCAACGGCGTCCTCATCGATGCCGTCCAGCAAGGTCCAGGCGACATCGGTCAGCTTGGCCTCGGTATAGCGCATGGCGGCGGCATTATCACCATCGACATTACCGAAATTCCCCTGCCCGTCGACAAGTGGATAGCGCTGCGCGAATTCCTGGGCCAGCCGCACCAACGTGTCGTAAACGGCGGAATCCCCGTGCGGATGATATTTGCCGATGACGTCGCCGACCACACGGGCGCATTTCTTGAACCCCGACTTCGGGTCCAGCTTCAACTTGCGCATGGCGAACAGCAAGCGGCGATGAACCGGCTTCAGCCCATCACGGACATCGGGCAACGACCGCGAAACGATCGTCGATAGGGCATAGGATAAATACCGTTCGCTGAGCGCGTCGGCTAAACGGGTGTCCCGAATATCTCCGGTGGTGGCAATCTTGGCCATTATAGTTTCTGTACCCTAAAAGTGATCGAAGTCGGTTGATACCAAATATAGTATCCTATACGTGAAAATCGTCAAACTGTAGGATTCAGGTGAATAATCCCCTGTACATAGAATTTTCGCCTATGTCCGGGCCCTCACGTATGGCTTGCAAACAATCGCTAAGGCGGCTAATTAGCCTCGGTTGGTTGATTACAATAATATTTGAGTCCAGCCTGTTTATTGCCCTCGGCGGCGTTTTGCCGGAGGTTTCATACTAAGACGACAAAGGATGAGAAGAGTAATGGCTACTGGAACTGTTAAGTGGTTTAACCGCGCCAAGGGTTACGGCTTTATCGAACCGGAAGATGGCTCGAAGGATGCCTTCGTTCATATTTCCGCGGTTCAAAACGCTGGCATGGAAACGCTGGACGAAGGTCAAAAAATTCAATACGACCTCGTTGAAGGTGCTAATGGCAAATCTTCAGCTGAAAATATCGTTGATCAGGGTAGTGGCGGTGATGCACCCGTGGCAGCCCCTACTGAGGCCCCGGCCGATGATGCCGGTGACGGCGACGATGCCGTAGACGCCGAAGAAGAATAACAACTGACCGCCCTTACCCAAGGGCGTTTTTCGGATTACCTACACGTTTTGGATGTCGGTTTCGACCGAAGCCTGTCGGTGAGTCTGTTTCGGGCCGCCGGCAGCCCGTTGTTGGTGTGCCCGAAAACATTTCTTTCAAGAAAATAACCGGTCAGCACTAGGCCTTCGTTGACGTCTTCGGGGGCGCCGATGGCGCCTGGGCGCAACAGGAAGCCTGGTAACTTTAACAGCTTGTTCTTATAGGGCTCCGCCGCCGCTAGTGACACCGCGCGCCCGGATTTTGGTGATACATAGGCTAATTGGTCGTTCTGGCCAGTAGCGGCACAAGAACTGAGGTCGAGTGCGAAGCCGATCTCTCCCAATAGGCCAAGTTCCCATTTTACATAGGCCGAGGGCCAATCATCTTGTGGCAACGATCCGATTAGCGCCAGCAGGCCCTCGAATACGGGTTGATGCGGTTCGCGTTCCGCCAGCGCCCCTTCGGTGATGGCGCAGGCGGAACTGAGCCCGGCCAATTTCAAAGGGTCCCGCAAAACGGTCGCCGTGAAGGCCTCCTTCATTTCGCAGCTGAATGTCCCCAGGTGTTCGGCCAATCGCGCCCGCCATCGGGCTTCGATCCGGTTGCCGGGTTGCAGTACGCCACGGGTTTTTTTGCCGGTACCGCCGCGCACCAGACCCAGGTGCCTGCCGTGATTTCGGGTCAACAATGAAACGATGGACGATGTTTCACCGTGTTTTTTCGCCGATAGAACAATGCCGTCGTCAGTCCAGTCCATAGTAGGCGTTTATCCACTAGGCGTTAAAATCTAATCCTAAGTCTCGATAGCGTTCCGGGTCGTCGCCCCATTTTTGGCGCACCTTGACGAACAAAAACAAGTGCACCCGGCGCTCGAAGATGTCCTCTAGCTCTTCCCTCGCCGCTTGGCCCAAGGCCTTGATGCGGTTACCGCGCTTGCCGAGCACGATGGCTTTCTGGGTGGATCGTTCGACGTAAATGACTTGTTCGATGCGCACCGAGCCATCGTCCTTTTCCTGCCAGGCTTCTGTTTCCACCGCCGCCGCGTAGGGCAGTTCCTGGTGCAGTTGCAGGTAAAGCTTTTCGCGCGTAATTTCAGCCGCCGTCAACCGGTCGGGCATGTCGGAAATCTGGTCTTCGGGAAACAACCACGGACCCAGCGGCAAACGGTCGCATAAAAACGCCATCAGGTCGGGTACCCCATCCCCCTTCTCCGCCGATATCATGAAGATATCGGAAAATACACCGCTGTCGTTTAGCTCTGCGGTTAACTCCAATAGCTTGGGCTTTTTCACCAGATCGACCTTGTTGATAGCCAAGAAAATTTTCTGGCCGGACTTTTTTAACCTTTTAATGATGTTGCGGGTGTTTTTGTCGATGCCCCGGCTGGAATCTACTAGTAGAAGAACTTCATCGCCGTCCCCCGCCCCGCCCCAGGCGGCGGCGACCATGGCCCGGTCGAGTCTCCGCTTCGGCTCGAATATTCCCGGCGTGTCGATGAAGATGACCTGGGTCTGGTTTTCGATACAAATGCCAAGAACGCGGGACCGGGTTGTTTGAACCTTGGGAGAGACGATGGACACCTTGGAACCGACCAACCGGTTGAGCAGTGTTGATTTACCGACGTTGGGCGCGCCGACGATGGCGACAAAACCGGATTTGGTCCCGGGGGAGCGGGTCAAGGTTGCGCCCGTCTCAGTGTTAGGGGGCTCGCTCATTCACTTACCCCAATGCTTTCCAGCATGGCTGCGGCGGCGGCCTGTTCGGCGGCCTGTTTCGATGCCCCTTGTCCGGATACCGGTTTTTTCGGGCCGACGGTGACCTCGATGGTAAACCGGGGTGCGTGGGCCGGGCCATTGCGGGTCGTCTCCTGGTAATAGGGCAAGGCATGTCCCTCCCCCTGGGCCCATTCCTGTAGGGTCGTTTTGGAATCCTTGGGCGGCGCCGGGGTCTCAATCATCAGCGCCCGCCAATGGGAAACGATGAAAACTTTGGCAGCATCCAGCCCGGCATCGAGATAAATAGCGGCAATCACCGCTTCGCAGCAATCGGCGAGGATGCTGGGGTTGTTCCGTCGACTGGTGCCGTCGTTGCCTTTGGCTGAATCGATGTGCTGGGCCAAGTCAATGTCTTCGGCGACGCGAGCCAATGATTCCCGCCGTGCCAGGGCTGAGAAACGATAACCGACCTTTCCTTCGTCCTCTTCAGGGAAGGTTTCCAGCAGCAGCTCCGCGATGACCAGTCCGAGAACCCGATCACCGAGAAATTCCAATCGTTCATTGGACTTCAACCGATCCTTGGCGGCGCTGGCATGGGTCAGGGCTTGGGTCAGCAGTTGGAGATTCTTAAATTGGTGGCCGAGGGCGGCTTGAAGCCCGGCGAGGTCCGGGACAGGAGTGTCGCTGTCTTGGTGATTGTCCTTGCGGCTCATTCGATACCTTCGAAAAAACGTTCAAGCCGGATTGATTTTCCCCAATTCCAGAACTCCCAAATCGCGCCGTTGACGGAAAAGAACTTGAATTCCGCTCGACCGACCAGGTTTTCCCGGGGAATAAAACCGACGTCGCTGAGGAAACGGCTGTCCCGTGAACGGTCCCGGTTGTCGCCCATGGCGAAATAGTGGCCTTCGGGAACAGTGTACACCGGGGTGGTGTCGAAGACGGTGTTTTCGGTGAATTCCAGGATGTAATGAGTGCGTCCACCGGGTAGGGTTTCAAGATAACGGGGGGAGCGAGAGAAATTGTTGTCGCCGACCGGCTCGATAAAATCATCCACCTTTTCCCGCTTCACCGCTTTGCCATTGATAAAGAGGATGCTGTTTTTCAATTGCACGGTATCGCCGGGCAGCCCAATGATGCGTTTGATGTAATCGGTTTCGTTGTCCGTCGGCAGCTTGAACACCATGACGTCACCACGTTTCGGCTCCGTAAAGAAAATGCGGTCCGATATTAGCGGCAGACTGAACGGCAGGGAATGGCGGCTATACCCATAGGAAGATTTCGAAACGAACAGATAGTCGCCAACCAACAGCGTCGGAATCATCGACCCCGAGGGGATATTAAACGGCTCATAGGCCACCGTCCGCACCCCAAGGGCGATCAGGATGGCGTAAAAAACGGTTTTGAGCGTATCCTTTAACCCGCCCGGTTTTTTTTGAGCCATAAAAATCGCTACCTAATTAATTGTATGAAAAGCTTGCTGTCGATGGTCCGGAAAATTTCGGGCAGATCAAGCCAGCCCGACCCGCGACTGTCAAGGCGCATCGTCTGTCCGCTCGGCGGAAATGATCACCACCGCCTGGGCCATCGGGTATTCATCGGTTTGGGTGACGTCGATGCGGGCCGCCATTCCCTTGGGCACCAGGCTGTCCAGCCGGGTCTTAGCGCCGCCCGTCAAAATCATATAGGGCTGGCCGGTGGGATGATTGGCGACGACCAGATCGCGCCAGAAGACGCCTTGACGAAAGCCCGTTCCCAGCGCCTTAGCGCAGGCTTCCTTGGCAGCGAACCCCAAGGCGTAGGACGCCGCCGGGTTCGGTCTTTTATCGGCTTTTACTTTTTCGCTGTCGGCATATATGCGCTTTGTGAAACGCTCGCCGAAGCGTTCCAGGGCTCTTTCCATTCTACGGATATCGCAGAGGTCGGTGCCGATACCCAGGATCATGCTGAGCGTTCGCCGTTGGCGTCGGCACGGGCCTTGTCCACCAACGCCCGCATGCGCTTGATGGAACTTTCCAAGCCGCCGAAAATCGCCTCACCGATCAGGAAGTGACCGATATTGAGCTCTCGGATAGAGTTTATTGCGGCAACGGGGCCTACGGTATCGAAGGTTAATCCGTGTCCGGCATGGCATTCCAAACCTAAGTCCTGGGCCGCTTGGGCGGCATCGGCAAGACGCTTGAACTGCCGGTCTTGTTCCGGCCCGGTGGTATCGCAATAGGCGCCGGTGTGAAGCTCAATCACCGGCGCGCCAAGGGCAACCGCCGCTTCCAATTGTTCGACATCGGGTTCAACAAACAGCGAAACCCGGATGCCGGCATCGTTGAGCGCGGTAACGTAGGGTTTCAATTGCGCCATGCCGCCGGCGGCATCCAGGCCGCCCTCGGTGGTTTGTTCTTCCCTTTTTTCAGGCACGATGCAGGCCGCGTGGGGCGTATGGCGAAGCGCGATATCCAGCATTTCCTCCGTCGCCGCCATTTCCAGGTTCAGGGGCACCTCAAGCTTGTCCATCAGATGGGTGAGATCGTCGTCGGAAATATGACGCCGGTCTTCGCGTAGATGCGCCGTGATGCCATCGGCGCCGGCGGTTTCGGCCAGCTTGGCGGCATGGACCGGATCAGGGTGGATGCCGCCACGGGCGTTGCGGATGGTTGCCACATGATCGATATTCACGCCCAGTCGAAGATTATTTTTCATCTTTAAAGTTCCTTGGTGGTGATATATCCGGCGCCGCGCCTTCTTTGTCGGCGCTTCTGATAACCCCGAACCATATACTTTAATGTCAAATAGAAAAC
>PTLL01000075.1 GCA_002938315.1 Alphaproteobacteria bacterium MarineAlpha3_Bin2
CCCCCCCACCCCGTTGGAACCGGATCTCAGCCATGGCGAAGCCCCCGGCCTGGATCGGCGCACGCAGACCAAAATGCGCCGCGGCCAGGTCGACATCGAAGCCCGGATCGACTTGCACGGCATGACCCAGGCCCAGGCCCACCGAGAATTGGGCGGGTTTCTGTTCGATCAACAGGCCATGGGCCGGCGCTCGGTGCTAGTGATCACCGGCAAGGGCGCCGGTGGCGAAGGTGTGCTCCGCGAAGCCGTGCCGCGGTGGCTGAACGAAGGCGATAACCGCAGGATGGTGCGGGCGTTTTCACACGCCGCGCCCAAGGATGGCGGCGAAGGCGCTCTTTATGTGTTGCTGAAGAGGCTGAAATGACGCCGTTCGGCACCAAGGTCCGCGCGCTGCGCGCGGCGCGGAACATATCGTTGAAAAAAATGGCCGAAGACTTGGACGCAACCTCGGCCTATTTTTCGGCGCTCGAACACGGCCACCGTGGCCGCCCCGGCTCCGGCCTGATTCAACAGATTTCAGGATACTTCGAACTGGAATGGGACGAGGCCGAGGAACTCAAACGCCTGGCCGAACTGTCGCACCCGCGCGTCACCGTCGATACCGCCGGCCTCAGTGCGACGGCGACGGAACTGGCAAACGTGTTGGCTGAAAACATCCACGACATGGATGACGACACCATCGAGTGGATCCTGCACGAAATCCGCGGCCGCCTCGGCGCCAAGGCCAAAAGCGGCCCGACGCATTAAGGGCCCCCTAGAGGATAAACTTCCGCAGGTCGGCGTCCTTGGCGAGATCACCGACTTTTTCACGGACATCCTTGGCATCCAGCGTGACGGTCTCGCCGTTGCGTTCGGACGCCGTGTAGCTGATCTCCTCGACCAGCTTTTCCAACACCGTATGCAGCCGTCGGGCGCCGATGTTCTCGACGCCGGTGTTGATCTCGACCGCCATGTCGGCGATTTCCTCGACCGCGTCGGCGGTAATGTCCAGGGTCACCTCTTCGACCCCCATCAAGGCGGTGTACTGCTTGATCAGGCTTGCCTCGGGCTCGGTCAGGATGCGCACCAGGTCATCGCGGCTGAGCGCGTTGAGCTCCACCCGGATCGGCAACCGGCCCTGCAGTTCCGGCAGCATGTCGGACGGCTTGGCGACATGAAAAGCGCCGGATGCGATGAACAGGATGTGGTCGGTTTTGACGGCGCCATGCTTGGTCGACACCGTCGTTCCCTCGATCAGCGGCAACAGGTCGCGCTGCACGCCTTCGCGGCTGACGTCGGCGCCGACGCGTTCGGACCGCACCGTGATCTTGTCGATCTCATCCAAGAATACGATGCCGTTGTTTTCCACCGCGTCGATGGCCTCGCGAACGATTTTCTCTTCGTCCAACAGCTGATCGGCCTCGTCGGTGATCAGCACGTCGTAGGACTCTTCCACCTTCATTTTTTTGGTTTTCTGCTGCATGCCGAAGGTTTTGCCCAGCATATCGCCCAGGTTGATCATCCCCATTTGCGATCCGGGCATGCCGGGGATATCGAATGTCGGCATGCCGCCGCCGGAGGCGTCATTGACGGTGATTTCGATTTCCTTGTCGTCCAATTGTCCTTCGCGCAGCATTTTGCGGAATTTCTGGCGGGTCTCTTTGCTGGCGTCTTCACCGACCAGGGCGTCAAGGACCCGGTCTTCGGCCTGCAGCTCCGCCTTCGCCGTGACCTGCTTGCGCATTTTGTCGCGGGTCATGTGGATGGCGAATTCGACCAGGTCGCGGATGATTTGTTCGACATCGCGGCCGACATAACCGACCTCGGTGAACTTGGTTGCTTCGACCTTGATGAACGGCGCTTGCGCCATTTTTGCCAGCCTGCGGGCGATTTCGGTCTTGCCGACGCCGGTCGGGCCGATCATCAGGATATTCTTGGGCAGCACCTCTTCCTTCATGGTGTCATCGAGCTGTTGGCGCCGCCAGCGGTTGCGCAGCGCAATGGCGACGGCGCGCTTGGCGTCGTCCTGGCCGACGATATACCGGTCCAGTTCGGAAACGATCTCGCGCGGGGTAAAGCTGTTGGTGGTGATGGTCATAGCGCCTCGATGGTGACGTTTTCGTTGGTGTAGACGCAGATGCCGGCGGCGATGGCCATCGATTTTTTGGCGATGTCCTCGGCGCCCAAGCCCTTTTGCCCGATCAGGGCGCGGGCCGCGGCCAGCGCGTAATTGCCGCCGGAGCCGATGCCGATGAGGCCGTCTTCGGGTTCCAGCACGTCGCCGGTGCCGGTCAACACCAGCGATACGTCCTGATCGGCGACCGCCATCATCGCTTCCAGGCGCCGCAGGTAGCGGTCCGTGCGCCAATCCTTGGCCAGCTCGACCGCGGCGCGGGTTAATTGGCCGGGGTATTGTTCGAGCTTGGCCTCGAGGCGTTCAAACAGGGTGAAGGCGTCGGCGGTGGCGCCGGCGAACCCGCCAATCACCTTGCCGTCGCCAAGACGGCGCACTTTGCGGGCATTGGCCTTGATCACGGTATCGCCGAGGCTGACTTGGCCGTCACCGGCAATGACCACGGATTTGCCCTTGCGCACGGCTAAGATGGTGGTGCCGTGCCAGGACGGTTGGTTTTCTTGTGCCATGAAAATTTATCCTGCCAGTAATTTGGTATTGCCCCAACCGAAGGACAGGCCCGGGACTATAGCGACAGATTTGGGCTTGTAAAACGGCGGGTGCAAGTCCAAACCCCTTTGGTGTTGGGGGGCTGGTTTCGTCCGCGGCAGGGTGTTAAGTATCCCGCGAGTGCCCCAAGCCGGTTGATTGTGTTAGGGCGGCGAAATTCAACCATTTAACAACAAAATGTTTGAATAAATAGAAACATTATGTTTATATTTATTCATGACAAATAAAATTCGCGACTTAAGGAAGCAAAATGGCCTAAGTCAGCAGGATCTGGCCAAACGGATCGGCACCACCGGGCAACAGGTCGGACACCTGGAAGCCGGGCGGCGCAAGCTGACCCAAGGCTGGATGGAACGGCTTGCCGTCGGCCTGGACTGCGGTCCTGCGGATCTGCTGGGCGCCGCCAATGTTTCCTCCAACCTACTGCAACCGGTTCCGCCCCGCCCGTCAGGAGACACGACCATGCGCACCGCCACTATCGAACGCCGCACCAAGGAGACCCAAATTCGCGCCGCCGTCAATCTCGACGGCACCGGCGAGTATACTGTCAGTACCGGGATCGGCTTTCTCGACCACATGTTGGAGCAATTGTCGCGGCACAGCCTGATCGACTTGGAAGTGGAGGCCAAGGGCGACCTGCACATTGACTTTCACCACACCAACGAGGACACCGGCATCGCCATCGGCGAGGCGGTGGCCGAGGCCCTCGGCAACCGCGCCGGGATCACGCGCTATGGCGCCGCCCAGATCCCCATGGATGAGACGCTGACCCATGTCGCCCTGGATATTTCCAATCGCCCCTATTTGATCTGGAAGGTGGAATTCACCCGCCCCAAACTGGGCGAGATGGATACCGAATTGTTCAAGGAATGGTTCCAGGCCTTCGCCCAGGCCGCCGGAGTAACCTTGCACGTGGAAAACATATACGGCGAGAACAATCACCACATTGTCGAATCCTGTTATAAGGGCCTGGCCCGGGCGTTACGCCAGGCCATTGAAATTGATCCACGCAAGAGCGACGCCGTGCCGTCCACCAAAGGGGTTCTCGGCGGCTCGCTCTGAGGCCGCCCCGCTTTTAAAGCCAGGTTGTTGACCATGAATACTTATACCGTTCACTTGCGCCGTCACGGCCTTGATCCGGAACGTGACGTGGTCCTGGTAAAGGAGGGGTTTTCCTGGCCGGCGTTTTTCCTGTCGTTCTTATGGGCGCTGTGGCACCGGCTTTGGCTGGCGGCGGCGCTGATTTTGGCGGCCCATATTGCCATTAGTGCCGGCATTCATTATTTGCGCCCCGACCCCTTGACCCAGGCCACCGTGGTCTTGGGCGTCGCCGCCATCATCGGCTATCTGGCCAACGACTATAGGCAGGAAAAGCTGGCCCAATTAGGCTTCGCCGTTGACGCCGTCGTCAGCGGCCTCAATAAGGACCATGCGCTGCGACGGTATCTGGACACGGACCCGGCGCTGGCCGCCGATTTTTCATCATGACGGTCGCCATTATCGATTACGGTTCCGGCAATCTGCGCTCGGCGGCAAAAGCGTTCGAGCGCGCCATCGCCGAAGCCGGGCTCGGCCTCGACGTCATCGTCACCGGCAACGCTGGGGACTTAGACGGGGCGACGCACATCGTGCTGCCCGGGGTCGGCGCCTTCGCCGATTGCCGCCGCGGCCTGGGCGCTTTGGACGGCATGGAAGACGTGCTCACCGCCCAAGTGATCGGCGCGGGCAAGCCTTTCTTAGGCATCTGCGTCGGCATGCAGTTGATGGGTGACATCGGGCGCGAACACGTCGATACTCCCGGTTTCGGGTGGGTGCCGGGCGAGGTGGTCGCCTTGACGCCCACCGACGCCAGCTTGAAAATTCCCCACATGGGTTGGAACGAACTCAATATAGAAGCCACATCGCACCCTTTATTCGAGGGCCTTGGCGGCGGGGCGCACGTGTATTTCGTCCACTCCTACGGGCTGGTCCCCACGGACCCATCGCAGGTTCTGGCGAGCGTCGATTACGGCGGTCCCGTGGTCGCGGTGGCCGGTCGCGATAATCTGGTCGGTACCCAGTTTCACCCGGAAAAAAGTCAGGCCGTGGGCTTACGGTTGATCACCAATTTCCTGAAATGGCGGCCATGACCGAATGATATTTTTTCCCGCCATCGATTTAAAAGACGGCCAATGCGTCCGCTTGTTCCAGGGCGACATGGACCAGGTGACGGTGTTCGGCGATGACCCGGCAGGCCAGGCCAAGGGATTTGCCGACGCCGGCGCCAAGTGGCTGCATGTGGTTGACCTCAACGGCGCCTTTTCCGGGCGTCCGGTGAACGAAGATGCGGTCAGCGGCATTCTCGATCGTATCGATATTCCAGTTCAGCTGGGCGGCGGCATTCGGGACATGCAGACTATCGATTTCTGGCTCGATCGGGGCGTTCGGCGGGTCATCTTGGGTACCGTCGCGGTGCGCGATCCCGATCTGGTCAAACAGGCCTGCAAGCGCCATCCTGACCGGGTGGTGGTGGGCATCGATGCCAGGGACGGCATGGTCGCCGTCGAGGGTTGGACAGAATTGTCGGAAATCACCGGTTTGGAATTGGCCAAGGAATTTGAGGATTGCGGCGTCGCCGCCATCATTTATACGGATATCGCCCGAGACGGCGCCATGGACGGCCCCAACATCGAGGCTACGGTGGGACTGGCAAACGCGGTTTCGGTGCCGGTGATCGCATCCGGCGGGGTTTCCTCCCTCGAAGACCTGGAGGCCTTGAAAGCCACCGGCACCGGATTGCTGGAAGGCGTCATTTCCGGCCGCGCCCTTTATGACGGTCGCATTGATTTGGCCGCCGCCGTGGAGTTGCTGAACTGATGTTGAAGATCCGAATTATTCCCTGTTTGGATGTCGACGCCGGCCGCGTCGTCAAGGGGGTTAATTTCGTCGATTTGGTGGATGCCGGCGATCCTGTGGAACAGGCCCGGGTCTATGATCAGGCCGGGGCGGATGAGCTTTGCTTCCTCGATATCACCGCCAGCTCTGACAATCGCGACACCATTTACGACGTCGTTAATCACACGGCGGAACAATGTTTCATGCCGTTGACCGTGGGCGGCGGGGTACGGAAAATCGAAGACATCCGAAAACTGTTGCTGGCCGGCGCCGATAAAGTCGCCATCAACACGGCGGCGGTCAAAAACCCCGATTTTGTCGGTGAGGCGGCGGAAAAGTTCGGCAGCCAATGCATCGTCGTTTCTGTTGATGCCAAATCCACCGGCCCGGATGCCTACGAGATTTTCACCCACGGCGGCCGCGAAGCCACCGGCATCGAGGCCATCGGCTGGAGCCAGCGCATGGCCGAACTGGGGGCCGGTGAAATATTGCTGACGTCCATGGACCGGGACGGCACCCAAAAAGGCTTCAACATAGGGCTGACCCGTGCCGTAGCCGATGCGCTGACGGTGCCGGTGATCGCGTCCGGAGGCGTCGGCACCTTGGATCACCTCGTCGAAGGCGTCACCGAAGGGCATGCGTCGGCGGTGTTGGCAGCCTCGATTTTTCATTTCGGGACCTATACCATTGCCGAAGCCAAGGCCTATATGAAGGCTGCCGGCGCCGCCGTCAGGGATAATCCGGCCGGCACTTAAAAAAGGCACACCATGACCGAAGACCATATGTCCAGCCGTTTTCTCAATGAACTGTTTAGGGTCATCAAAAGCAGAAAGGGCGCCGACCCCGATACCTCTTATACGGCGCAGCTTTTTGATGGCGGGGTCGAGCACATTTCCAGGAAAATCGGTGAGGAATCCACCGAGGTGATCGTCGCCGCGCTTCGCGATACGCCGGCCCGCGTGGTTTCCGAAAGCGCCGATCTTCTCTATCACCTGATGGTGTTGTGGGCAGAACAGGACATTACCCCCGAAGACGTCTTCGACGAACTGGCAAGCCGGGCCGGCACTTCCGGGGTGGAAGAAAAAGCGGCAAGGGACAGTGACTGAAAAAGGATTGCGCCATGGCTTACGATCCGGAAAATATTTTCGCTAAAATCCTGCGCGGCGAAATTCCCTGCGATAACGTCTATGAAGACGACACCGCGCTGGCGTTCAAGGATATCAATCCGCAAGCGCCCACCCATGTCCTGGTCATCCCCAAGGGCACCTATGAGTCCATGGATGATTTTTCCAAGAACGGAACGGAAGCGGAAATTACCGGGTTTTTCCGTGCCGTCGGCAAGGTGGCGCGAGACCTGGGCGCGGTTGAGGCCGGTTACCGTTTTCTGGCCAACAACGGTGCCGACGCGCACCAAGAGGTGCCCCACTTTCATGTTCATATCTTCGCCGGTCGTGATCTCGGCGGCATGATCAAACGGGTCTGAACATTATCAAGGCGTTACGAAAACCCCCGATTCGCTGTTTTTGGCAGATACCCCACATTTCCGCTGCCGCCGACTTATCTACAAATTCAATGTTTAGAAACGCTTGCGGGCTCCCCTGAAGTGGGGATTCACAGTCTCTCAAAGCCCATGTAGAATCGACCGATATCCGCCGTGGTTAACCCCTTTAAGCGCATTGGTCCTTCGTGAGCAGAACCGGCAACCTTCTTTTTCCCGATAGCGAAGACGACGGCTGGGTCACATCGATCATCAAGGCGCTGCCCGAAGAAAAACCGAAAGATGACGCGCCGGTTACCGATGACATCGAAGACCCGGTGGCCATCGAGGCCGAGGCCGCCTTCGCCGAAACCGCCGCCGATACCACCGTTCGTGACGCCATCGAGACCGCCGCCTGGATCCCACAGTCCCTGGGCCCCGATGGCGAGCTTAGCCCTGCCGCCATGGCGGCGCTCGAAAAAAAGTTTTTCTTACAGCTTTGCCTCGATGGCGTCCCAGATTTGCGCTTCCAGGTTGACGCCGTCGAAGCGGTTGATCTCCTGAAGGCCGGTGGGCGACGTGACATTGATCTCGGTGAGATAGCCGCCGATGACGTCGATGCCGACGAAAATCAGTCCGCGCGCCTTTAATTCAGGCCCAATTGCGTCGCAGATTTCTTTGTCCCGGTCGGTCAGCGTCGTCTTCACCGGCTCCGCCCCGGCGTGCATGTTGGCGCGCGCCTCGCCGGCTTCGGGAATTCTGTTGATGGCGCCGGCGGCCTTGCCGTCAATGAGAATGATGCGTTTGTCGCCGGCGCGGACATCCGGCAAATAGGCCTGGGCGATGATTGGTTCGCGGTAGATGTCTGCAAACATTTCCAGCAGGGCGTTCAGGTTTTCATCGTCCGGTGCGACGTGAAAAACCCCGGCGCCGCCGTTGCCGTAGAGCGGCTTGATGATGATGTCTTTATGCTCGGTGCGAAAGGCGAGAATACGGTCGCGCTCGGTAGTGATCAGGGTCGGTGGCATCAATTCAGGAAACTGGGTGATGAAAATTTTTTCGGGCGCGTTTCTGACCTCGGCCGGGTCGTTGACGATCAGGGTGGCGGGGTGGACCAGGTCGAGCAAATGCGTTGTCGTGATATAGGACAAATCGAAGGGAGGATCCTGGCGCAGCAGGACCACGTCCATGTCCGCAAGGTCGATTGTTTCCGGTGGCCCCAAGGTGAAGTGGTCACCGTTTTTGCGCCGAACCTGTAATGCCGCCGCCATGGCCTGAACCCGGCCGCCGGCGAAGGAAAGTTGTTCGGGTGTATAGTGATAGAGCACATGGCCGCGCTCTTGCGCCTCAAGCGCCAACACGAAGGTGCTGTCGGCGTCGATGTCGATGGACCGGATATGGTCCATTTGAATGGCCACCTTTAACGCCATGGCGTTATACCAAAGATCGTTGATAATGATTCATAGAGATCGCGTATGCGGTCCGTCGGGTAGGAGGAAAGCTGCAGGCGATGCGGTGCATCGTCAAGGCTTTCCGACGCCCTCGGGGGTCCCGAGGGCACCCCCCGCCATTAAAATACGGGGATACCCCGTGGCCCCGGGCGGACTGCATACGCGACCGGAACGGCGGCTTGCCAAGTCTTTCGGACAGCGTCGCGCACGCTTCGCGATGCCCCGTATCGCAACAGCGCACGCTCCTAGCCGAAAACCTTGGTAAGCCGTCTCTATAGGTCATTATCAACGATCCTTGGTATTTTCCTTTTGTCATTCATACGGCATGCGCTGGAAGATTTTAATTTAGCTTGGCGCGCAGTTCTTGCAACAGCACCGACGCGTTATAGCCCACATCCTCGCCGCCGGTTTGGCGCAGGTATTCTTCCAGTGCCCGGACCGCGTCTTTGATGTGATCGAGCCTGGCATGCAGTAATCCCACCTCATGCCACAAATCGGCCTGATGAGGCGCGAACAGCACCATGGTCTCGATCGCCTCCACGGCGTCATCCCATCGGTTCCCCCGCACCAGGCGGGCTTTGATGTTGTTTTGCAGGCGTAACAGGACCCCGCGGTTGGTGGTGTCGCGGCAATGGTCGGGCGTTAATTCGATGTGGTTGCCGGCCACCGCCTTGAACATGTCGCGCAGGTCAGGGGCCTCCATGACGGTACCGCCGCCGAAGGGGTCGATGATTTTGCGCTCCCCTCCCGTTTCCAGGCGGATGAGAAAATGGCCGGGGAATTCAAGCCCGGTGATGGCCCAGCCCAGCGCCCGCCCGGTGGCAATAAAAATTATCCCCAGTGCCACCGGCAGGCCGGAACGGCTGTCGATCACCCGCAGCAGATTGGCGGCATCGAGGTCGTCGAAAACGTCTTCGCCGCCGCCATAGCCGTAGCGTCGGACGATGACCTGGACCAGGGCCTCGATTCTGAGATCAAGATCGGTTTTGGAATTGGCCTCATTTTCTCCTTGCCCCACATATTCGCAAACCTCGGCGGCAATACTCTCCAGATGCCGGTGGTAGGGCTCAAGCGGCACCCCCGGGCGGTCGGCGGCGGCCAGGATCAACGCGGCGTGGCCGAGGTCAATGTCCGCGTCATCGGCGATACCGATTTCGATCAGGCGACGTCGAATGTCCGAGGACATGTTAGGGGGCCGTCTCAAGACGCGCCCTTTTTAATCCGCACGTGGTTGATGATTTGTTTGACGTAATTGATGTTTTTGGCGTGTGCGATCACCCGTTTCAATTCCTGCTGATGTTGGGCGACGCCGATCAAATAAATGGTCGCGTTTACCGTCTCGATAAAATAATTAATCGCCAAAATATTCTTATCCAAGGTGATTTTCGACTGTAACTGGGTGGTGATCCACGAATCCGTGGCCAAGTCCCTGAGGCTGGAGTTTCCGATTTGAATTTCATTGAGGACGTCTTTGACGCCATCGGTCTTCCAAGCCATGCTTACCGCTTGCGCCCGCATGTCCTCGGACAATAGGGCGCCGGTCAACAGGATTCGGCCCTCGAAAACCTCGACGCCGATACCGGTAACGTAACCTTCACCGGCGTCAAGCAACTTGGTTCGCATCCGGGTCGCGGTCGCCATGTCACGGGCGACACCCTGAATACCGCGTTCCTGATAGGCGGCGGTGCCGACGGCGGCGCCACCGCCGATGACGGCCCCGGCACAACCCCCAAGCGCCCCCATTGAAATTAAAAGAGCAACGGCCAGGGCCTGGTGCACAGGAGAGGTTCGGCGGAAACTATTAAAACATGCAGCGTCGGTCATCCGGTTCGGCCTTGCTCAGCGTCGGTGCTCTGGCACGCGAATCGCTATTCTAAAACTCTGGACGCCAGGCGTCCACAAGATGCACCGGCCATCGCCATGGGGACACCAAAATTACATCAAACCGCTCATCCAATCCATCAAAGGACGGATGGTCCTGCACAAATGCACCTGAGGCGCGGGTGATGCGGCCGGTTTGGCGCGGCCGTACGGATTCGGCCGCATCGGTGATGTTCCGCCTGGCTTTGACCTCGATAAAAACCAAAAGGCCGCCGCGCCGGGCAATGATATCGATTTCGCCGACGGGGGTGCGGAAACCACGGGCGATAATCCGAAAGCCCTTTATCCTGAGCGACCATGCCGCC
>PTLL01000076.1 GCA_002938315.1 Alphaproteobacteria bacterium MarineAlpha3_Bin2
TGTTTACATGCGCTCCGGCATTTTCAAGAACTCCACCACCTACCCTAACGTGCCGCCGTTTACGCCCGGCATGGAAGCCGCCGGGGGGGTTGAGGCCGTCGGCCCCGGCGTTAAAAACGTCGGTCCCGGCGACCGTGTCGCCTTTTGCCTGTCCCTGGGCGGTTACGCCGAATACGCCTGTGTTCCGGCATGGAAGTTGGTCACGGTGCCGGACGCCGTGCCGCTGGAAGTCGCCGCCGCGTTGCAGTTACAGGGTATGACGGCGCATTATCTGACCCATTCACTGTATCCCTTGAAAGAAGGGGATAGCTGTCTCATTCACGCTGGCGCCGGTGGCATGGGCCAATTGGCGATCCAGTTGGCGAAAATGCGGGGCGCCATGGTGATCGTTACCGTCGGCAGTGAGGAAAAGGCTGAAATCGCAAGAGAACGCGGCGCCGATCACGCCATTCTCTACCGTGACGTCGATTTCGCCGAAGTGGTGCGGGAAATTACCGATGGTGAAGGCGTCAATGTGGTCTACGATTCCGTCGGCAAGGACACTATCCGGCAAAGCATCAAGTGCTTGAAGCCTCGGGGCATGCTGTCCAATAACGGCAATGCGTCCGGCCCCATCGGGGCGCTGGATCCGCTAACCCTGGCCGAGGCCGGATCGGTGTTTTTCACCCGCCCGCATCTCGCGGACTATATCCCAACCCCACAAGCCCGCACCGAACGTTCGCAAGACCTGTATCGTCTCTACGGCGAAGGCCGCCTCACCGTCAACCTGGACCGCAGCTTCCCCCTGGCAGACGCCATGGCTGCCCACGACGCGCTGGAAGGCCGCCAAACAAAGGGTAAATTGCTGCTGGAGGTGGGCTGTATATCAGCGGCCTCAGGATCGAAGATAGGATGTTCCTGAAGCGCGGTGGCTACCTGGATATGATCGGCCGTGAAAATATATTTTTGTCGAAAAAGCACGCCATCCCGGCCATTAAAAAACGCCTGGATAAAGACCGTTGCGCGGCCTGCCAAATTCGTATTTTCGGCGAGTGCCAAGACTCTTAGATCCACTGCGCCCGTTCAGAACACCGCCCTTCTGATCAAATTCAAGCCAATCAGCATCAACACGATCAACATCACCTTGCGAAAGGTGTCCTGGTCGATGCGTTCCCGGATCATTTCGCCGATGCGGATGCCGATCATGCCGGGGATGCAGGCATAAAGAGACAAATAAACGACATCGCCGGTAAAGATGCCGTTGCGCCAGTAAGCAACGGCTAGTGGCACCGAAAACGCGAACCAGGCCATGCCGACGGAACGAACGAACACGTCCTTTGGCAGCTTCAGCATTACGAAATACATGGTCATGGGCGGCCCCCAAATGGACGAAATGCCACCCATCAATCCGCCCATGGCTCCGGCCAGCGGCCCCGCCCATTTTTCCGTTTCAGGCTTGAGTGGCGGCATGTTGGGGCTGGCCAGGCTGATTGCGGAAAAAATGGCGAGAAAGGTTCCCAACAACCCAAACAATACATCCGTATCCATGGCGACGATAATTTGGGCGCCGATAAACAGAAATACCAATCCGGTCAGGATCATCGGCCAGAATCTTTTCAACGGTACCAGCATGCTGCCCAATCTTGCTGCCTGCCACAGGTTGGTGACCATGATCGGCATCACGATTGTACCAAGCACGGTCAGCGGCGGCAGAAAATTTAACAGAATGGCGATCGAAACCATGGGCAGCCCCAGGCCAACCACACCCTTGACGATGCCGCCGACAGCAAAGGCCGCGGTCAGAATCGCAACCAATTCAAATTCCATTCCAAACATGTCCCGGCGATCATATCTGCCGGGGTGTGGTTGGAACACCTCAAAAAAACCCCTTATACTCGGCCCTATGAGTGAAATTCTTGTTGTTGAGATATGGCGCGGGGCGGAAGATGGGCACTTCCAATCCTTCGACGTGCCGAGGCTCGAAAACCAGACGGTTCTGGACGTGGTGACGTATGTCCAGCGCAAATTGGACCCGGGCCTGAGCTACCGGTTCTCGTGCAGAGTCGGGATGTGTGGATCGTGTGCCATGACCGTCAACGGGACCCCGCGCTGGACCTGCCGTACCCATGTGTCGCGGGTCGCCGAAGACGGCCAATTGCAGATCGCGCCGTTGCGCAACCTGCCCGTCATTAAGGATTTGACGGTGGATATGCGAAATTTTTTCGACAAGTTGGCCAAGGCCGGGGGCGCTTTTCAGTCGACCAAGGCCAGAACCGATAATTTCGCCCAAATTCCGCCGGCCGACCCCCGGCGCAAACAAGCCGACGCGGGAATCGAATGCATTGGCTGCGCCGTTTGTTACGCGGCTTGCGATGTCGTTACCTGGAAACCTACTTATTTGGGCCCGGCGGCGCTTAACCGGGCTTGGACACTCGTTAACGATGCCCGCGACGGGATGGGCGACAAACGGCTTTCCTTAGTTGCCGGCGACGACGGGTGCATCGCCTGTCATTCACAACAGGGTTGCCAGGAACATTGCCCCAAGAACCTAAGCCCGACGGCGGCGATCGCCGGATTAAAGCGCTCCGTCGCCGTGGCGGCGTTGAAAGGCAAGCTATGAGCGAGGTCACCCAGACCCGGTTGTGGTTGGCGCAAAGAATCAGCGCCATGGTGCTGGCCGTTGCCGTCGCCATTCATTTGACCGGGATCATCATCGCCATCCAGGGCGGACTTTCAGCGGCGGAAATTATCGGCCGGGTTGGCGGCAGCTTTACGTTGGCGGCATTCTACGGGGTGTTCGTCCTCGCCTGCGCCGTGCACGCACCGATCGGGTTGCGTACCGTGCTGGCCGAAATGACAGACCTCAAACCGGTGTCGGTCAATGGTATCGCCGGTGCCTTCGCCGCCGTGATTCTGCTGATGGGCATGCAGGCTGTGCTTGGCTTTTACGGGTTAGGCGGCGGGTGATGGCGGTCGGGATGAAAACCAGACACCGCAACCACTCCACATGGTGGGCGTTCGCCCTGCATCGGATTTCCGGCGTCGTGCTGGCGTTGTATTTGCCGGTGCATTTCCAGGTCCTGGCGCTGGCGATGGATGGTGAAGCGGTGCTGGACGGGGCGCTGAAGTGGTCAGATCAGCCGTTGGTCAAGCTGGCCGAGGCCGGATTGATCTTTTTGTTGGCCGCCCATTTGACCGGCGGGATCAGGCTATTGGCGTTGGAATTCCTGCCGTGGCGAAATTGGCAAAAATCCCTGGTGGCGGCTTCGGGGGGCTTGAGCCTCGCCGCCGGACTATTGTTTCTGGTCAATGCCTTTTGAATTTTTACTGATACCTGGCGGCGCTTTCTTGGCGGCGTTGGCGCCATCGGCGGGGTGTTGGGCTGGTTTGCGGGGCTTTCGGGGATAGTGCCGGGGGTCTGGGCTAACCTTCGTGGCTGGTCCAAGGAACAGCAACGCGGCGTCTTTCAGCCGTTTATCCTCGCCATGCATGCGATGGCCTTAGCGTAGTTGGCATTTGGCGGTATGGTCAACGCCCAGACCGGGATCAACTTCCTGTGGTGCCTGCCGGCCATCGCCGCGGGCTCGGGGCTGGGGCTCTGGCTTTTCGGACGCTTGGATGAACGGCGATTTCACCGTATCGTTCTGGGGATGTTGTTGGTGTTGGGCATAAGGTTGCTTATTTAAAGGGAGGAGGTAAAGGGCATGAAGATCGATTTGGACGCCATCGAGGAAACCGCCAAGCTGCTTTATATCCGGGCCCTGAAGGTACTGCCTGATGACATCAAGGAAGGTTTTCAAAGGCTTGATGCCTCTGAGACCGATGCCACCGGCCAGTCCATCCTTGCGACCATGATCCAAAACATCACCGTCGCCGAGGATACCGATAACCTTTTATGCCAGGACACCGGCATTCCCATCTACAACATCACCATCGGGCGTAGCGTCGAGGTCGATGGCATCGATTTGAAGACCGCCATCCGAAAGGGCTGTACGCGGGCAACCCAGGAATACCCGTTGCGCTCTTCGGTGGTCCATCCGGTTACGCGGGAAAACGAACACACGTCCTGCGGTCGGCGGGTCCCGGTGATTAATGTCGATTTTTCCGAAGCCGATGAAGAACTGGTGATTGAAATGATCCCCAAGGGCTCCGGTTCGGAAAACGGCTCGTTCCTGAAAATGTGCATCCCGGCCGATGGCGTTGCCGGGGTCAAGACGTTTGTTATCGACAAGGTCCTTGAAGCCGGCGGCAAGGTCTGTCCGCCGACCATCGTCGGCGTCGGTGTCGGTGGCACCGCGGATCTATGTACGAAATTGGCCAAGATCGCCGCAACCAGGCGGCTTGGCTCCGTTTGCGACGACGCAGAAGGCGCTAAGCTGGAGGCCGAACTTTCCGGCGCCGTCAACAGTCTGGGTATCGGTCCACAGGGGCTGGGCGGCGACAGCACCTCGTTCGCGGTGCATGTGGAAACGGCGGCCACGCACATCACCATGAATCCGGTGGCGGTCAACATCCAATGCCATTCGGCGCGTCGTGCGCGGGCAACCTTTACGCCCAGCGGCATTGAAATCGGGGTGTAGGGGAT
This sequence comes from Alphaproteobacteria bacterium MarineAlpha3_Bin2, assembly GCA_002938315.1. Taxonomy (GTDB): domain Bacteria; phylum Pseudomonadota; class Alphaproteobacteria; order Rhodospirillales; family Casp-alpha2; genus Casp-alpha2. Next base: position 4,565 of record PTLL01000076.1, read on the forward strand.
GGCCGATCACGAATTCACCATGCCCGTCACCGAAGACGACATCAGGAAACTGAAGATCGGTGATCACGTTGTCCTCCAGGACACCTTGTTCGGTATCCGTGACGCCACCCAGATTCACATGTTCGATAAGGGCCGGGAAACGCGCCTCGACTTGGACGGCCATGCCGTCATCCACACCGCGCCCAATGTCAAGAAAGTGCCGGTGTCCAATTCCTGCCCGGCGGGGTATCAGTCCATTTGCATCGGCACCACCACAAGTGCACGCATGGAACGCTTCACCCGGCCGCTGATGGAACGGAACGGCGTGCGTATGATCATCGGCAAGGGCGGCTTGGGCGAGAATAGCGCCCAGGCCTTTCAGGACTTAGGCGGTGTCTATTTAGCCATCATCGGCGGCACGGCGGCACTGGAAACCACCTGGATTAAACAAATTGTGGATGTCGACATGGATGACCTCAACCCGGAAAGCCTGTGGCATTTCCGGATTAAGGACTTCGGCCCGTTGCTGGTCGCCATGGACGCCCACGGCGGAAGCCTCTATGACGCGGTCCGGACCGGGGCCCAAAACAAACGGGCCGCCGCACTCGCCCACATGGGCATCGAGGGTTGAACGACTTTGAGACCATTGAAACCGATGTCCTGATCCTGGGAGCGGGCGGCGCCGGGCTGTTTGCGGCGCTGCATGTCAACGAAGTCGCCCCGGACCTTTCTGTCACCGTCGCCGTCAAGGGGTTGCTGGGTAAATGTGGCTGCACCCGCATGGTCCAGGGCGGTTATAACGTCGCGCTCGCGCCGGGCGATTCCGTTGAGCGTCATTTCATGGATACCGTGGAAGGCGGGAAATGGTTGAACGACCAGGACCTAGCCTGGACCCTGGTAACGGTGGCCCAGGAACGTGTTCGCGAATTGGAAAATGAATTGGGCTGTTTTTTCGACAGAAACGAAGACGGCACCGTGCACCAGAAGGCCTTCGCCGGACAGACCTTCGACCGCACCGTCCATAAGGGCGATTTGACCGGGATTGAGATCGTCGGCAGGCTTGCAGAACAGGTGTGGGCGCGGGGCTTGAACCGGCTGGAAGACCACCGCGCGGTTGAGATGATACCGTCCATGGACGGTCAGTCCATCTCAGGTGTGTTGATGATCGATATGCGTACCGGCGGTTTTGTTTTCGTTAAAACGCGCGCGGTGTTGTTGGCGACTGGCGGAGGGCCGACCATGTACCGCTATCACACGCCGTCGGGCGATAAGACCGTTGATGGCATGGCGATGGCGTTGCGCGCCGGGTTGGCGTTGCGCGACATGGAAATGGTGCAGTTTCACCCGACCGGGTTGCTGGCCGGGGCCGAAACCCGGATGACCGGCACGGTGTTGGAAGAGGGCCTTCGCGGCTACGGCGCTTACCTTTTGGATGGCGACGGTGAAAGGTTCATGGACAAATACGATGACCGCGGGGAACGCGCTACCCGTGATATCGTCAGCCGCGCCATGTTCGAGGAAATGCGCACCGGATCAATCGGCCCCCTGGGCGGGCTTTACCTATCCATGGCGCACCTGGATGAGGGCGAGGTCCGGCGTCTGTTCAAGGGCATGGTCCAGCGCTGCGCCGATTGCGGGTTTGATTTGGCCGGCGACAAGGTCGAGGTGGTGCCGACGGCACATTACATGATGGGCGGGGTCGAATTCGGCGCCGATGGCGGTACCGAATGGAACGGCCTGTTCACCGCCGGTGAGGATACTGGGGGCGTGCATGGCGCCAACCGGCTGGGCGGTAACGGCGTCGCCAATTCTACCGTGTTCGGCGGCATCGCCGGAGATACCATCGGCCGTTGGACGCCCCAGCAAGGCGCCTTCCACGATCCCGATGAGGCCGCCATCGAGGCCGCCATCGGGCTTTGCCGGACGCCGTTATCGAAGCCCCCTGGTGATTTGGAAACGATCAGGACTGGGCTCGCCGATATCATGTGGGACGATGTCGGCATTGTTCGCGACGCGGTGTCCCTGGAACGCGCCCTGGGCAACCTGACGGCGTTGGAAGCGGATTTGGACGGCATCGGAGTCGATGGCGGGAATTTGACCTATAATCTGACCTGGCACGATTGGATCAACCTGAAGAATATGATTTTGGTATCTCGCGCTATTACCGTCGCCGCCTTGGCGCGGGACGATTCCAGGGGTGCGCACTACCGCACCGATTTCCCCGAGACCCGCAATCTGGAAAGCTCTACCTTTACCCGGGTGCGGTACAAGGACGGCGCCATCACGACGGAGGCCCACCCGGTCCACTTCACCCGCGTTAAACCGGGTGAGACTCTGTTGGAAGAATAAAGGGTGGGGTGGAAATTGGCCCGGCAAGTGAATAGATATAGGTGAACACCATGGATGCATTGAGGAGACCGCCATGATCAAAGGCCTTCATCACAGCGCCTACCGGTGCCGGGATTCCGAGGAGACCCGGGAGTTCTATGAGGATTTCCTCGGCCTGCCATTGGCCGGCTCGCTGGATATACGCGAATCCATAACCGGCCGGGAAGTCAAGGTTCTTCATACCTTTTACGGCATGGACGACGGGTCGTACCTGGCGTTTTTCGAGGCCCCGGGCGAGCCCTTCGAATTCAAGAACCAACGCGATTACGACCTTCACATTGCGCTGGAGGTGACCCCCGATGCCCTGCAGGAGATGTTTGAGAAGGGCAAAGCCGAAGGCATCCATACCCGCGGCGTTTCCGACCACACTTTCCTTCATTCAATCTATTTCCGCGATCCCAACGGCTACGTCATTGAATTGACGGCCAAGACGGATGACCATGATAGCCATATGGACCCGGCGACCAATAACGCACGCGGTATTCTCGATGACTGGCATTCGGAAAAGACGGCGTAATCTACCCGCCGACCTGTTTCAGATCTTGCCAGCGTGTCGTGTAACACGGGCTTTTCCGGTTTTGTTTCATGGCCCAGGACCGCTGCATGCCGGTGACGGCGAAGCGGACCGTATTGCGGCCCCAATCGGCGTTGATGCGGTCGACGGCCTTCATCAAGGCGCGTGACTTGTCCGGGTCGACTCCGGGGGGTGGGAACAGGCCCCGTTGAATGCGGCGGGTATCTTCCAAGGCGTCCAGAAACACGCCCGCTTTTTGGTAGGGCAGTCCCGGCTTATAGATTTTTTTCAGGCAATGGCGCGCCGCCTTGATCATGTGGGTGGTGTCGGACGTGGCCTCCGGAAAGACGAACCCGGCGGCATTGGCGTAGCGTTCCGGGGCGGGGCTGAAGGGGCTGGTGCGCAGGCTGATGGTCATCTTGTTTGTGCTCAGACCCTGGCGGCGAAGCTTTTCGGCGGCGCGGCTGGCATAGGTGGCGACGGCGGCCTCGATGTCACGGTAATCCGTCACCCGGCGTGAAAAACCCCGGGACACCATGATTCCCTTCTGCGCCGGCACCGTCATTTCCAGGGCCAGGCACGGCGTGCCGCGAAGCTCCAGAACGGTTCTTTCGACGACGACGCTGAAACGTGCGCGGATGAATTTGGAGTCGGCGTTCTTGAGGTCCAGCGCGGTGGTGATGCCGATCCTGTCCAACCGCGCCGCCAGCCTGCGGCCGATCCCCCAGATGGCATCGGTGTTGAGGTTGCCGAGCACTTCGTCAGGGTCATCAGGCATGATGAACACGCCGCCCAAGGCGGGGTCTTTCTTGGCGATCCGGTTGGCGGCCTTGGCCAATGTCTTCGTGGCGCCGACGCCGACCGAAACCGGCAGCCCGGTCCACCGGAGCACGGTGTCCTTGATGTCATGGCTGTGGGCGGCCGGGTCGGTAAAACCGCCGAGGTCGAGGAACGATTCATCGATGCTGTAAACTTCCAGATAGGGCGTGAAGCGCTTCAACACCGAGACCACGCGCCCGGACAGATCGCCATAGAGCGCGTAATTGGATGAATAAACCCGGACCCGTTCGCGCCGCAGCACATCCTTTACCTTATGGACCGGCTCGCCCATGGGAATCCCTAGGTCCTTGGCTTCTTGTGATCGCGCGATAATGCAGCCGTCGTTGTTGGACAGCACCACCACCGCGACGCCCTCAAGCCGGGGCTCAAACAACCGTTCGCATGACGCATAGAAATTGTTAACGTCGACCAGCGCAAACAAGATGGTGCTCCTTGGTATTAGACGAAGGAATGGATGGCATGGATGACCACCCCCCAGACATGTAAATCCTGCCCGGTGTTGATGTCGATCGGCTGGTAGCGGGGGTTTTCGGCCAACAGGCGAATGCGCCCCCGGCGCCGGTAGAGCCGTTTCACGGTCAGTTCGCCATCAACGACGGCAATGACGATATCGCCATCGCCGGGGTGGCACGAACGGTCGACGATCAACAGGTCGCCGGAGTGGATACCCGCCCCGGTCATGGACTCGCCGGTGACGCGGAGGAAGAACGTTGCCGCCGGACGGGGAATGAGGTGTTCATTGAGGTCGAGCGCACCTTCCAGGTAGTCATCAGCGGGTGACGGAAAGCCGGCCTGCACCGTGGCGGCATAAAGCGGCAAGGCCGAGGGGGCAGTGGTATTTTCGGCCCCGCCGTCCCTGGCGCGGCCGCTGATAATGACATCGGAAGGCATGCGCCATCATGGCCCCGGAATTCGGGTGGGTCAATGTTCTTTTTTTGTTCTTATTTGGCGCAGATTTTATTGCGCCGCCATTGGCATAGCTCGAAGCCCAGTTGGGAAAGTCAAGGCAGCGCCGTACTCCCTTCGGGGGGAGCCACCTCAAACGCGTTGAGAATCATGGAAATCAGCGTGTAATAGCCGGCCACTGCCGTCAGTTCCATGACCGCCTCAAGACCAAGCGCTTCGATAGCTTGCTCATAGACGGCGTCTCCAACGTTGTGGGTTTCATGCAGTTCCCGGCAAAAGGCGTAAACGGCCTGTTGATCGGGTGAGGGGAACTCAGGCGTCTGGTTGTGGGCAATGGCGTCGATGACGACCGGGGAAAGTCCTTCTTTTTCGGCGATCGGCGCGTGTGAATTCCATTCGTATTCGGCCTTCCAGAACCGCGCCGTGGTCAAAATCGCCAATTCCCTTAACACCCCGGGCAGAACACCGTCAAAGCGAAGGTGAATGCCTGTTGCTTGGACATAATCGGCGACGCCGGGGCAATGCAACAAGGCGGCAAATGGGCCGCGCACGCTACCCCGGGGGCCGTTGGTGATGGTATCAAAGACCCGTTGTTGTTCCGGTGTCAGGGTGTCGGGATCGAGTTCCGGTAGTCGTGGCATCGCGTGTTTCCTTTTTTAGCCGACGCGGCAACCGCGACCGCCGTCAACAGGCAGCGCCACGCCGGTAATGAACTTGGCTTCGTCAGACGCCAGAAATAGCGCCGCATGGGCGACGTCCCAGGCATCCCCCATCTTGCCCAAAAGTGGAATCTTGGCGTCCCGTTCGGCGGCGATTTCGTCCCGGGGGCGGCCCCATGCCTCGGCCCGGCGGTCGACGGCCATGGGCGTGTCAATTAACCCCGGCAGGATGATATTGGCACGGATGCCGTATTCGGCGTTTTGAATGGCCAGTTGTTCAGTTAGTGCAATCATCGCTGACTTTGTCGCCTTATAGGTGACCCAGGGATATTCCTCCCTGGCCGCCATGGACGAAATGCTGACGATGGCGCCGCTCATCTGTTTTCGCATCACCGGCAGCGCGTGTTTGCAGGCATAGACCATAGACCGCAAATTGACGGCGATGATGCGGTCGAAGGCCTCTGTCTCGATATCGGTGATTTCGGCATCGCCACCCTCGACACTGATGCCGACATTGTTGTGTAGGATGTCGATACGCCCCCACTTGTTGTCACAGACACTGATGGCGTCCTTAACGTCGTCCTCGACGGTGACGTCACAAGCCACGGCTTCGGCTTCGCCGCCTTCGCCCTGGATCAACGAAACCGTTTCATCGGCCGAATCGAGGTGGCGGTCAACGCAGACAACCTTCGCCCCCTCGCGGGCGAACAACAGAGATACCGCCCGGCCGTTGCCGATGGCCGGCGTATTCCCAGGTGATTGCCCGGCGCCGAAGATGATGGCGATTTTATCCTTGAG
>PTLL01000077.1 GCA_002938315.1 Alphaproteobacteria bacterium MarineAlpha3_Bin2
TTCACCGCAATAAGGGCAAAGGTTATGTTTCGACCACGGTTCACGCGCCGATGGCGGAACTGAGTTCCCTTCCCCCTTACTCTTTCAAACCTGATATTGCTATGATCCGGCAGGGAGGAAAGCCGCAGCATGCTTAAAGAGGGGACAAGCTACGAGGAGGTCTATCGCTCCCTGGTTTGGGCGGTGCCCGAATTCTTCAACATGGGTGTTGAGGTCTGCGACCGTCACGCCGAGGCCGAACCAGCCCGCACCGCGCTGATCTTCGAAAATGAAGGCGGCGATGTCACCCAATACAGCTTTCAGGTGCTACGGCATCTTTCCAACAAGCTTGCCAACCTGTTCGAAGCCAAGGGGCTTGAACGAGGTGATCGCGTTGGCATCTTACTGCCCCAGTCTGTGGAAACCGGCATTGCCCATATCGCCGCCTGGAAGTCGGGTATCATTTCCATTCCCATGTTCACGCTTTTTGGCCCGGACGCGCTGAAATTCAGATTATCGGACAGTGGTGCCAGGGCAATCATTACGGATACCTATAATTTAGGGAAAATAGAGGCCATCCGGGACCAACTACCGGAACTCAAATATATTTTTGTCTGCGGCGCTGTCCAGGACGGTGAAGGATTGATGGACCTTTGGCGTGGGCTTGATCGCGCCAAAGATACCTACACCCCTGTCCGTACCCGCGCCGATGACCCTTCCTTCATCAGTTACACGTCGGGAACCACCGGCAATCCCAAGGGTGCCCTGCATGCGCATCGCACCCTGTTAGGCCACCTGCCGGGTGTGGAAATGCCCCACGAATTCTTCCCCCAGCCAGGAGACCTGATGTGGACCCCGGCGGATTGGGCGTGGATCGGTGGTTTGATGAATTCCTTGATGACCTCTTGGTACCACGGGGTACCGGCATTGGCCCACCGGGCCCGTAAATTCGACCCCGAAGAGGCATTAAGACTGATGGCCCGCCACCAGGTCCGCAACACCTTCATGCCGCCGACGGCACTCAAACTCATGCGCCAGGTGGAAAATCCCGCCGGGCGATTCGGGGTCAAATTACGTACCGTGGCCTGTGCCGGCGAACCCATGGGGGCAGAACTTTTGGAATGGGGTGTGGACGCCCTCGGCGTGAAATTCAACGAATTTTACGGCCAGACCGAATGCAATTTAGTGACCTCCAACTGCGGGCGCATTATGGAAATTAAGCCCGGTTCCATGGGCCGCGCCGTTCCCGGTCACCAAGTGGATATCATTGACGCCGACGGCAACGTCTTGGAAGCGGAGGAAGAAGGTCTTATCGCCGTCAAAAGTCCCGACCCGGTGATGTTCCTGAAATATTGGAACAACCCCAAGGCCACCGAAGACAAATTTCTAGACGATTGGCTGTTAACCGGGGACCGGGGCACCAGGGACGTGGACGGATATTTTTGGTTCCTAGGCCGCGAGGACGATGTGATCACGTCGGCGGGCTATCGGATCGGCCCCGGAGAAATCGAAGATTGCCTGGGCCGCCATCCGGCGGTGTCCCTGGCTGCCGCCATCGGCATTCCCGATCCACTTAGGACCGAGAAGATTAAAGCGTTTATCCAGTTACGCCCAGGCTTCCAGGCCAGCGAAGACCTTGAGCGCGAGATCAGGGAATTCGTCAACAGACGGTTATCACCGCACGAGAAGCCCCGTATTATTGATTTCGTCGATACCCTGCCAATGACGGCGACCGGAAAGATCAAGCGCAAGGAACTGCGCGATGATGAGATCGCTAAATCCCCAGGTGGGACGGAAAAAGGTTCTATTAAATAGCGCTTTGAACGACGTCCTCGATGATAAAACCGTCATCGGGGGGAAAGCGCTCTGCAATCAGAAGCCGGGCATGATCCTCATCCAACGCCACCACATCGTGAATGTGTTTATCGGCCCATTGATCATCAAAGAAAAGATGGCTCTGGTTCTGCTTAACCAGTGAGCGCACTTCCCGGTTATAGATGGAAACTTCGTAAACGTGTTGTCCTTGTGTCGGTGCCTGAAGCATGGCGAGCTCCTTTTCCGGTCGTCAGTTAATTCCGGTCTCCCTAGAGCCTTTCCCTCTTTTTGGTCATCCGCTCGGAAATCAGAACGCTGTTGACTGAGGGTATGTAAATTTTACGGGAAAATTAATTAACAGACCCTTTATAGAGAACCCGGAAAAAAAATTTCAAAATCAAACGTTTAGATTCAACACGTCGTTGCAGGAAAAGTCCGGCTTACCGTCTGTGACAAGAATCACGACAGCATTTCAATTTTTCCGAAGGTTATTATGCTAATATTGACCGACGTGAAAAAGACGGGCCTGGGCGTTAACGTCTCATTAAGCCCCAACATGGATGATAAGGGCGGTTGAGAATAAAGACGGATTGATGGCAGACAAAGACCAAGCCCCAGAATCTACAGAGTCGGAAAAACCGACAACGGATATGGAAGCCCTGATGGATGTCGAGGTCGAGATAACGGCCGTCTTGGGGATGTCCCTTATGCCCATTTCTCAAATCCTGAAACTTGGCCGTGGCGCCGTCGTTGAATTAAACCGTAATGTTGGAGAAGACATCGATGTCCATGCCAACAACCGATTGGTCGCCAAGGGCGAGGTCATCGTCGTTGACGACCGCTTGGGCGTGACCATGACTGAAATCATCAAAACAATAATCTGAGAGTTTTCCCATGGGTACAGAAACCGACATTTACCGAACCGCAAACCTACTGATCAAGGAATATGGAGAAATGGCACCGCCGGCGGCTTTTATCCGCGCCGATCAGTTGTTTGAAAAAGGCGATTTGAGCGGGCGGCGGGTCTGGTTGCGAGTAGCCAGGGCCGCCGAAGGCCTGCTTTCCGAAAAGGCCCCCGCCCCCGGAGACACATCCATCCATTAGACCGAAGCTTACGGGTGCAGGACCATCCTTTCACGGCTGACCTCATAGCCCGACAAGCGGCTAAGGAAACTCATTCCCAATAAAGAATTTTTCATCGGCGCGCCGTTGACGGAGGCCCGGACCTCACCAAGTGAGAGCGGACCAATGGAGACACGGTTCAAGCGCACCGGCGCCCCATTAACCATCCCATTGGCAGTACGATAGGCCCGGGTATATTCCAAATCGCTGAGCTTAAAACCTAGGCGCTCGGCATCCCTGGGGCTTAGGACCACATCACTGGCGCCGGTATCAACCAAAAACCGAATGGGCTGCCCGCCACCATCATGTTTTCCGACCGCGACCGCGACCATGGCCTCGACCACGTAATGACCGCTTTGGTTGGCACGAATACTAACCGCGCCGCCGGAAACCTCGATTTCGCTAGAGGGGATCAATTCCCCCATCAGTCGGTCCTTGATTTGGGAAAGTTCGAACCGGTAGCTGAATCCAGCAAAGACCACGACGGCGACCCCCATCCATGCTAGAACACTGCGAAGGAATAAACCTTTCGGCATACGGCGATAATGAAGAATGGCGCTTCCGCCGAGAAACGCCAACAACACCAATCCATGAACGAGCCCAATCTTTCCATCCCCATCCATGGCTTCAGGGAACCTGTCGATCAAATAAATAATCGCCAACACCGTTAAGCCCGCCGCCGCAAGGGCTATAAGCCAAGTGACGCGAAATTTATTCATCAAAGAAATGGAAAATACCGCCCGTCAGAGGGCCTACTCGGCGCTATCGCTTTCGGAGGCCCCAATTTTTTCACTTTTCCGCTTATGTATCGCTAACGATACTTTGGCGGCACCCCAGATGATCACCATAATCACCGCCGCCAGAGAAAGAATTTTCATATAAGCTATTGATTGGCCCAAGACGAAATCCATGGCCGTGCCTTTTTTAATTCATAAATCATAGGACTTGGGAACGAACTACTCGTCCAACTTGAGATACTTATCCAAAAATAAATCCCTGTCGGATTCCGTTTCGAACATGACCTTCAGTTGTTTAATGACCATATCCTTATCGATTTTTTAAAGAACAACCTGCCAGCCGCTTTCGCAGTGATCATCAAGCCAATCTTCAATTTTGGTGGTGGAGCCCGTGGTTCTACAGACGACTTCCAGCCCCATACTTCTACGATCAAACGGTTCTCGGCGGGGCGGCGGCTCCCTTCCCTCCTCGCCATCAATTCCCTCCTCAGCCTGACGCCGGTCTTCGTCAGCGCGCCGGGGAGTATCGGCGATTCGGTGTTCACTGGGTATAAAGCGATCTCCTTGACCGCCACTGGAATCCGCTTTGTCAGCCTTTTTTTCTTCGGCTGAATCTAAATAATCGTCCACAACCTAACTCCTGAACATCAACAAGCGGCCACATTATACCACTTCATTTCTGATAGCCAACAAAGCCCCAGCAAATATTTCACCCTTTAAAGGAATTGTAACCTGATAACGCCTGGAGCGCTTAACTATTGCCTTGGGAACCCATGACACTATCAACCGCTTCGATCAGGGCAGGCATGTAGAAGGGTTTAACAAGAGAGTGGCAGGCGCCAAGGATTTCCATTGAATGGAGATAGGATTGAAAGGCGGAGATCGCTATAACCGGCGTTCCCAGGGCTAATTCAAGCATCATTTTCATGGTTTCAACTCCTTCGCCTTGGTCCATTACCACATCGGTAATGACCAAATCGGGACGTTGGCTTTTAAACGCCTTCAGGCCTTCATTTCCGTTTGAAAGTTGCGTTACCTGATGCCCCGCCTCCTCCAAGCCCAAGCGGACCTCATCGCGAAATAGCTCGTCGTTATCATCGGCGCATTGAACCTTCTTTCGAGGAACTTGAACAATATGTTCAACACCATTGCCAATGCCGTAACTCCTGTTATCTGATACTCTGAAAGCCTTATGAAGCCTCTCACACGGCCAGAATTTGGAAAATTGGCAGGCGCCAGCGGAGCCACGGTCGCGCGGCCCCTTGCGGAAGACTTCCAGGACATTGAGGCCATCCTCGACAAACTGGAATTTTAGCTTTTTAACGGCATTCTGCGATGGCCAGACCGCAAGGCGTTTCCGGTACAATGCTTGGAATCATATTGTACTAATTTTTATTGTGAATTTTTTTTCTACATAAAATAGTTGCATTTAATTGTGGAAAACACATTCCCATTCAGCTATATACCTACCCACTGACGATCTACGTCAAATGGTTGTAGTGGCAAGACTTGGGGCCATGAAAGATATTCATAAAATTCATATAAATGCTGGGCGTGCCAGCTCCTTCCTGAAGGGCCTGGCCAATGAAAACCGGCTGGTGATCCTTTGCGCCCTTGCCGAGGGGGAAAGAAACGTCGGCGACCTGGAAAATGTTCTCGGCATCCGGCAGCCGACCCTTTCTCAGCAATTGGCGCGACTTCGCAGCGATGGCATGGTCGCAACGCGGCGTGATAAAAAGCAAATTTATTACAGCTTAGCCAGTGAGGAGGCCGAAATGGTTCTGGGACTGATTTTTAAGATATTCTGCAGCAAGGAAAACACGGAAGCCGATCCCGGCGCATCCTCCTTGCTGGCGAACTCTGAAGCGGCTTAAGTCTTCCCTCTTTTAAGAGCCCTTAACTTGGCCCCCCGCACGCGCCTTTTGTTAACCGGCGGTGCCGAGTTTGGGCAAGGCTTCCAAATACCAATAGCCGATATCGGCCATCGAGCCGATGATGAACAAAATCCCGGTCAGCTCCAGCAGCGTACCGATCACCCGTTCCACTGTTTGCAAATGCATACGGAACCGGGGCCATGAAGGACATGAACGGCTTCATCACCGCGGCGGCTAAATAAACGGTATGCCCAGCCCGGCGAAATAAACCGCCAGTAGAGCCATGCCCTAAATGCCCGCCTATTTAAACCACGAAAGCCTTTCGCGAAGGGTCACGACGCTGCCGACGATCACGACCGCCGGACCGAGGAACTCGGCTTTCGCCACCGCATCGGCCAATTCGCCCAAGGGCGCGGTGATGACCTGCTGATTTTTTCGGGTCCCGTTATCGACAACGGCGGCGGGCGTATTCGCATCGGCGCCATGGCCGATCAGCTTTTCGCACAGCATGGGCAGGGAATAGAGCCCCATATAGACGACCAGAGTCTGGCTTGGGCGGATCAGCTTGTCCCAGTCCAGATCCAATTTGTCGTCCTTGGCGTGGCCGGTGATGAAGATGCAGCTTTGCGCATGATCGCGATGGGTCAGGGGAATGCCGGCATAAGATGCACAGCCATTGGCCGCCGTCACCCCGGGCACGACCTGGAAATGAATGCCTTCGGACGATAGCGCGTCGATTTCCTCACCGCCGCGCCCGAACACGAACGGATCGCCGCTTTTCAACCGAAGCACCCGCTTGCCTTCTTTGGCCAGGCGGATCATCAACTGGCCAATTTCTTCTTGCCGCATGGCGTGGTCGCCGCGCCGCTTGCCGACGAACACGCGCTCCGCGTCGCGGCGCACCAAATCAAGAATTTCGGCGGGTACCAGTCGGTCATGAAGCACCACGTCCGCCTGTTGCATCAGGCGCATGGCGCGGAACGTCAACAGATCGGGGTCGCCGGGGCCGGCGCCGACAAGATACACCTCACCTTGGGACTCAACGCCTTGGTCTCTCGACGCCTTGGTCAGGGTTTCATCGAGCAGATTGCCGGCGGCTTCCGATTGTCCGGCCAGAACGTATTCGGCAATCGGCCCGTGGATGAAATTTTCCCAGAAACGGAGACGAAGGGACCCATCAGGGATCGCCGCCTTGACCCTGTCGCGACTAGCGCCGGCGAAATCGGCCAGCAATCCCAGTCCCGTGGGGAGGAAGGTTTCCAACTGGGACTTCACAACCCTGGACAGGATCGGCGCTTCGCCGCCAGTGGATACCGCCACCATCACCGGCGAGCGATTGACGATTGCCGGCATGATGAACGTGCAAAGATCAAACTGATCGACAACGTTGACCAGGATATCCGCTTCGGTTGCCTGTTTTGCGACGCGTTTGCACAATTCCTCGTCATCGGTGGCCACGAACACTAACAGGCAGCCGACAAGATCATCGGCATCGAAAGCCCGGGCGTGGTGTTCGACCGCTTTCAGATCAACCAGCTCCTCCAGCGCCAAACAAAGGCTGTCGGCGACCAACCGGACCCGGCCTTCGGCCTTGAGAATCATTTCCACCTTGCGGGCCGCCAATTCTCCGCCACCCACGACGAGAACCTGACGGCCTTTGATGTCCATGAAAATCGGCAGATGGGTCATGAGGCCCCCTCGGCCCAGGCTGTCATTGCTGACCCCCAACACGATTCAGTCTCCGGGTCCAGGCCGGTGAACTGGGCCCTCTGACGGATACGGACCCTAAGTAGTTTGACGCCACCTTCATAAGACAACTCCAGCACCTTGTGTACTCATCGCTCCCCCCAGACGAAAGCTTCTTCGACCAGAAATTCCCAATTCCTGGGGGAGTTGAATAATCAGATCACTAAAAAACAAGGGAGGCATGGACATCGCTATAGAGGCCTTTCATGAAACTTTTTTTTATATGGGTCTCTCTATATATAGGTCTGCAACGGTTATTTCTAATCGACGACCAATCCATGAACCGCCAAGGGCTAATGTAAAGTTCTCTCTAGTTAATTTACATTTTTTGTACATGTACTTGCTGTTTCCCCACGGTCCCTCCAAACAGGCTAGCAAAATCGCCGGCCTTCCGAAACCGACGGGCTGTATCTAACCCTTTTACCCTCTACCTTTCGGAATAGGAGAGCATCCTCGATACCGCCAGCACTTTCAGCAGGCATTTCGGTACTGGCATGATCACTGCAATTAATGCATCTTTTTTTTATATGGCGACTCTGATTCTTGTCGACGGGATGGGCTATAAGGTCAAACAATCTGCCCTGGCCCCTGCCCCGGAATGATGGGAGCTTTAATGACCGAGGAACATCCCTTCGCTCAATACGTCCGCATCATCGGCCGCGGCCCGAATCTATCGAGGCCGCTGACCGAGGATGAAATGTATATCGCCGCCGGCATGATCCTGAGGGGCGAGGTCGAGAACCTGCAATTGGGCGCGTTCCTGTGCATCCTTAGGCTCCGCACCGAAGTCCCCGAAGAAGGGTTTGGGTTCGTCCGCGCCGTCCGCGATGCCCTGGAATTGCCTAACGACTTGCCCGACGTGGATCTGGACTGGCCGACCTATTCGGGCAAGAAGCGTCAATTGCCGTGGTTCCTACTCTCGGCCCTACTAATGGCAAAGAACGGCGTCAGAATTTGCATGCAAGGCACCGAAGGCCATACCCTGGGACGGCTGTATTCCAGCGAGGCCCTTAAATTCCTTGGCGTTCCCGAGGCCGGATCGATGTTGGAAGCCGCCGAGCAGATTCGTGCTTCCAATTTCGCCTATTTGCCGCTCAAGGTCATCCACCCGAGACTGCAAGAAATCATTGAGCTAAAACCCATCATCGGCGTTCGCTCGCCGGTGAATACTTTTGCCCGGATGATCAACCCGTTTTCGGCGCCCTATGAAATACACACGGTGTTCCATCCCAATTACCGTGACGTCCACCGTGAAACCGCCAATTTGTTGGGCCAACCCCACATGGCCGTGTTCAAGGGCGAAGGCGGCGAGGCTGAACGACGCCCGCAAAAGCCGGTGTTGGTGCAAAGTATCAGCAACGGGGAGTTGGTCGAAGAAGAATGGCCGCCGATGCTGGCCGATAGCACGGCAGAGAAAGACGAAGCCCTGGATCTGGATCGGCTCAAGGCGGTGTGGAGCGGTAAAACTGAAGACGAATACGCCACCGCTGCCGTCACCGGAACCATCGCCATCGCGCTTAGGCTCATGGGCCGGGCCGCCGGCATTGACGAAGCCCAGGCCCAGGCGTTGGCGATGTGGGAGGCCCGGGACAAGGCCAATCCGGGAGTCGCCGCATGATGGGCCGTGCCATGAAAAAGATGGCCAATTAGGAAGGTAAGACGCCGCCGCGTTATTTGCTAACCCAATTCATCTAACATTGCCATGTGTTCGCGCATCTGATCTACATAGGGCCTCACCGTTCTTGACCCACCGCCTGCCGAGGTCTTTTAACGACGGATTGAGATTCCGATCATCCGGACCTGTTGACCCGACGAGGTCCTGGCGAGCCGTTCGACGGGAACCGGGCCGATGGCCAACGAAAATATCCTCGCGTGATCAGGACCGGTGCCGACGCCGGCTCGCGCGCCGTCCTGCTCAACGTGGCGTTGTTGCTGGCCGGGATCGTCCTGCTGGATTGCATGGGTGCGGTCGCGAAGTATCTTGTCGAACGCTATCCCGCCCAACAAATTTCCTTGGCCCGCAATGTGTTTGGCCTGCTGCCGACCTTCTCGATTCTGCTGTGGGAGGGGCGCGGGCAGATCAACCTGGGTTCGATCCGTTTGAGGCAATGGCGGATGGGACTTGCCCGAGGACTGATGGTGGCGGTGGCCCAATTGGCGCTATATGGCTCCTACCTTTACCTCGAGTTAGCCACCGTCGCCGTGATTTTCTACTGTCAGCCATTGTTCATCACCATGCTGGCGGTACCCTGGCTGGGAGAGCGGGTTGGCATCTGGCGTTGGGGTGCGGTGCTGGGTGGTTTTGTTGGCGTGGTGCTCGTAATCGGTCCCGGCACCGATATGTTCTCGCGGTCCGGCCTCCTGCCGGTGTTGGCGGCGTTCTTCTATGCGAATTCCCTGGTGTTGATGCGAAGATTCGACAAGAGCACTTCGAATGCGGCGATCAACCTTTACGCCCAGGCGGGCGCCATCGCGGGCAGTTTCCTACTCTTGCTCGCCACCGCCGATGTGATCGTGCCCGATGGCTCCGTGGCGGAGGTTTTCGCCGATCTGGGTTGGGCGTTGCTGCTGGGTGGATTTGGCGGATTCGGGGTCTATTTTCTGACCCTCGCCTATCGGCGCACGTCGGCTTCACTGCTCGCTCCGTTCGAGTATTTTGGCGTTTTGTCGGCGCTGGTGATCGGCTGGATGGTGTTCAGCGAATGGCCAGTGCAACGTATTTTCCCCGGGGTGGTGTTCATCGTCGGCGCCGGGTTGGTGATCATCGTTCGGGAACGCGGAGCTTTGGGCAAGCCCAAACAATCATCTTAACGGCAAGGGATGCAGAAGTTGTGGAATTGATGCGTCGACTAGTGCCAAGCGGTCCAATACAGAAGAGTTTATTCGTAAAGCCAAAAAAATACACAATGGCCTCTTCGATTATAGTTTGGCGAGTCTGCGATTTCTGTCTCATCATCGTTCCCTTCGGTCACTACGATGAACCAGAAATCTTCCCTTATGCAATCAGGCTAATTTGTCCCATAGGCGCTGACGTTAGACAATCGTCAAAATCTGAGGTGCTGGGTGGTTGGAGAAAATAATTCATCTGAAAACGGTGCGATTTAGTATGATTGTGTCGAGTTTGAAGATTACTTGGGAAATGTTGGTTT